>NZ_CAMLDX010000004.1 GCF_946478885.1 uncultured Bacillus sp.
TAATAATAAAAAGCTACTTCAATGATGGGGGTATTATTATGAAAGAACACTACTATAAAACGTTCTTTAGAAAATCTCCAACCGCTTATTCATATCATAGGGCATTGTTCGATGAACAAGGTATGCCGGTGGACTATGAATACTTAGAACTAAATGAATCGTGCGAAAAGCTGTTAGGCCTTCATGCTGCAAAAATCACAAACAAAAGATTTTATGATGTATTTCCATCTGGCTGGAAGGGAGAAGCTCATTGGAAGGATATCTTAGATGAAGCGATTATTCAGCAGTCTGCCACCCGGTTTACTATATGCAAGGTAGACATGCAAAAATGGATTTGTGTGACTGTTTTTCCGTTACACGGCGATATCTTCGCCTGTATCTTCCAGGACGTTACCAAGGAGTTTATATTGGATAAAGGGATCGAAAGCTTTCTTCAAGTAAATTTGGATATGCTTTGTGTAGCTAATACAGACGGTGAGTTTCTAAGAGTTAATAAAAAGTTTGAGGATACACTGGGCTTTCGTATTGAAGAACTGGAGGGTACAAAGTTTACAGACCTGATCCATCCCGACGATATTCCTGCTACAATGAAGGCAATGCAACATTTAAAAGAGCAAAGATCCATCTCGAGCTTTATGAACAGAATAAAAAGTAAAGACGGAAGCTATAAATATTTTGAATGGAAATCTCAGCCTAACGGGCCGTACATAGTTGCATCAGCAAGAGATATTACTGAGAAACGGCTCGAAGAAATAAAGCTGCTGGAGCTGGCAAGAAAACTGCAGCAAAAAAATAAGGAATTAAATGAGCTCGCGACCACTGATGAATTGACCGGATTGTATAACCGCTATTACATCGACCAGAATATCGACAAAGAAATAAGACGTTCTGATCGCTACGAAGAGCCTCTTTCCCTCATTATTTTAGACCTGGACTTTTTTAAATGTGTCAATGATACGTTCGGTCATCCAGTAGGTGATGAGGTCTTGAAGTACATCGCAGAAATCACACGCCAAGTCATTAGAAAATCGGATATTATAGCCCGGATTGGTGGAGAGGAATTCGCCATATTTCTTCCGTATTGTACAATAAACGGTGCCCTTGTCGTAGCGGAAAAAATCAGAAAGCTGCTCGAACATACCGAACATCCGATAGCCGGAATTGTAACTGCCAGTTTCGGAGTTGCTGAAAGAAGGAAAAAAGAAGGCTTCTATGAATGGTACAAGCGTGCAGATGAAGCCTTATACCGAGCAAAAAGCGGCGGGCGCAATCGTGTGGTCAGCGCAGAGAATGAGCAGCATATTCCAATTGCATCAGTTCGCCTTGAATGGAAGGAAGAATGGGAAAGCGGCAATCAAAAGATCGATGAACAGCATCAGGACTTAATAAAACAAGGAAATAGTCTTATTTATATGATCCTCTCAAATGCGGATTATGAACAAACCTTACAGCAACTGGAGATTGTGCTCAATCATATTATGAAACATTTTGCCAGCGAAGAACTCATTCTAGCTTCCATTAAATATCCAGGATATAAGAAGCATATGCGAATTCACAAAAGTCTAGTGGAGAGAGCGATGCAGCTAAAGGAAGCCTATCTGAATGGAGAATTCAAGGCATCTGCTTTTTTCTCCTTTATTGTTGATGATATCATCATTGGACATATGCTCCATGCAGATCGCGAGTATTTTCCGTATATTCAAAATGAGAAGGACTAGAAATCAAATATATATTGAACAGAAGGCGCATGGCTTTGGAGTCTTTTTCTCCCCACTGAATTAGGCGGCCTTCAAATTTTTATGGCAGACATTACAGTTAAATTGAGATGAATATGCAAAAAGATGGAAAATTAAGGCTGTTCCAGTTTAAAATATAATTATTAGGAGAAAGGGTGATAAATAAATGAAAAAGACGATGATTTTATTAGCAAATGGCTTTGAAGAAATTGAAGCGTTAACCGTAGTAGATTTTCTACGCCGGGCAGAAATATCAATTGATATGGTATCTATTACAAGTAAATTAGAAACCATCGGCGCGCATCAAGTACATATTCTGGCGGATCAACAGTTAGAGGACATCAACCCTGAAGATTATGATGCTGTCATTACTCCCGGCGGTTTACCAGGTTCCGTGACGCTTGCAGAAAATGAAAAAGTCAAATCATTGCTACAGTCCTTTTATCAGAAAAATAAACTGATTGCTTCTATTTGTGCATCACCTCTTGCTTTAGAAGCAGCAGGTATTACTGAAAAAGTAAAAGGTACCTGCTATCCTGGATTTGAAGATAAAATTCATTTCAAGAAGTTTTCAGAAGAACCGGTGGTAAAAGACGGAAATGTTATTACCTCACGCGGTCCAGCCACGACCTCCTATTTTGCTTTGGCCATCATTGAGGAGTTAGCTGGCAAAGAAACAGCCGAACAAGTACAAAATGGCACCTTAATGACCTTTCTAGAAGAAACTCTCAAACAATAAGATAAAAACGCAGTCCATCATGGTTGGGAAAAAGAAGCTGTATTTTCATCTTGCTTACCGGATAAATATAAAAAAGCAGTCATAAAAGAATAATTCAAAGGTACTTTTATGACTGCCTCATTTCTTTTTCTCCTATTATGCCACGAATATTCGCCCACCCCATTATGATGAGATTTTCAAATACAAAACACCAATTGATGACGCTGTGAAAAAATCAGATCGATTTTTTTGCCGGGGGATACTAAAAATCGAGTCCATTTCTCCCACTTGTTGTCCTTCTTTTTCGTGGAAAGATATTCAGCCAATTTCATTTGGAGAAACTTCTTCTTATCAAAAGCTTCCTGATTCATCACGTTCACTCTCAACTCAACGCTTCTTTTAATTACTGGCCAATGCAGCTTTGATGTGACCGTTCCTTGTGGAATATCAAAAATCCGCTATATTACCGGATTCAGCCCTTTTTCAGTATTCTGTTCTATAAAAAATAGATCAATTTTCTTTTTTGTTCTAGAATGAATCGATCAGAATTGTTATAATAAATATAGAACAGAAGGGAGGGAGTCATATAATTATTCAAATTATTACAGAATCAGATATTCCCATCTACACGCAATTGACAAACCAAATTATTGAGGGAGTTGCCAGAGGTTACCTACAACCGGGAGATTCATTACCTTCTGTAAGATCCTTCGCTGCTGACCTAGGAGTTAACATGCATACGGTGAATAAAAGCTATCATGAATTGGAAAAGAAAGGAATTATCAAAATCATTCCAAAATCAGGAGCTGTGATTTCTTTCGTTAATCAACTCGATCCAGCGGCTGAGGAAAGAATAAGAAATGCATTTAGACCGCTTATCGCCGAAGCACTCGTTCTAGGAATGGATAAAAAACAAATTCAGGAACTCGTCACTTCCATTACTCTAAATCTTACGAACCATAAATAGAAATGGACTTAAGGAACGTTTCGAAAAGGAGGGACATTTCGATGTCATTTGCAATCTTTCTTATTATCAGTGTAATTTTAGCTATCATACAAACAGCCGTTCCTTTTTTAGTTAAGCGCTCGGTTGTCTTTGGCGTTACAATCCCCGAATCTTATATTCAGGACATTCAATTGAAGGCTTATAAAAAAATATACGCTGTAATGACAGCAGTTCTTTCACTTCTTCTTTTAGGCTTTTATTCAGCCTGGGTCTTATTAAACCATCCCGGAGAGGAAAAGATTGTTCTCACAGGCTGTCTGATTGAATTTTCCATTATTCTTATCAGTATGTCCTTATATTTTTATTTTCACGGAGAAACGATCCAATTAAAAAAGACACAAAAATTCACCGATCACCTGAAACAGGTAAAGATTATGGATTTAACAGTTCGTTCCCAAGATGAAATGTTACCCTCATTTGTTTATCTACTGCCTGTTCTTATCGCCATCGGATTGATCGGATATACCGCTTTGCATTACCAGGTCCTGCCTGAACAGATCCCTACCCATTGGGGACCAAGTGGAAAAGCTGATGCTTTTACGGCAAAATCTCCCTTCTCTGCGGTTTCCATGATGCTCATTTTACTTGTGATGCAATTCATGTTTCTTGGTATCCATTCCGGCACCAAGAGCTCAGGTATTAAATTAAGTGCAGCAGCAACGGAGGCCTCTCGGTTGCGTCAGTTGACATTACGAAAATATTCAAGCTGGTTTATGTTTTTAGTCAGCCTTTTATTAACGATCATGATGAGCTTCTTCCAATTAACCATCATTCATCCTGCAGTCTTCTCAAATTCTGTCATGTTCATCGTACCACTTGTTTTTCTCATCGTTGTGTTAGCAGGTACCATTTTCTTTGCCTTAAAGGTTGGGAGGACAGACAAGCAAATTCATGACCAAAGGAAAGAAAAAATTGCCGATCTGGATGAAGATTCTTATTGGAAGGGAGGGCTCATATATTTCAACAAGAACGATCCCTCCATCTTTGTAGAAAAAAGATTTGGCGTAGGATGGACACTTAATTTTGCCAATCCCATGGGGTATTTCATTGTATTTGTGCCGTTAATCGGGATCTTACTCATCGCGTTTTGGCTATGACAAATAGGTTCAGCTCGTTCATTGATTACTTTCTTCCCTTTCTTTCTCTGTCGAAAAAAGGTGTCTGTTAATCGCTATTTAAATAATAACGTGTATCCAATTGTTAAGTTTTATTAAATACCATGAAAGCTTCAGAAGTTATAGTAACCTTATTATCAGAGCCGTAAGAGAAAGGATAATACAATTTTGGGAGGTAGTAAAAATGAAAATACAGAGCAAAGAATCTGAAAGAGATTTTACCGATTCCTGGTGGTTTCTTACACTCTGTATCGCTGTCAGCGGGTTGATTTTTTTTCTGGTCAATTAGCTCCGCTTATGTACTCATAACAAAAAATGAGACTGCCTCCTATCAGAGGTCAGTCTCATTTTGATCTTATTGTTCCTGCCTTTTCTTACTTATGCTATAAAATATAAACAATATGATAAACCATATAGGTGTTAACAATAAAGCAGTCCGTGTCGCTTCAGATACCAGCATAATGATTAAGATTGCCGCAAAAAAGACTAATATCAAATAATTGATCAATGGTGTCAGTGGAGCTTTAAAATTCGACTTTTTATGCAAACCAGGACATTTTTTCTGATAACGGATATGAGAAATCAAAATAATGCTCCATACCCAGATAAAGCAAATCGCACTGATCGTAGTAACGATGCCAAATGCCTGTTCAGGTATAAGCTTGCTTAAAAGTGCTCCAACAGATAAGACGATGGCAGATATAATTAAACCATTGCTTGGGACGTGGTTTTTGTTCAACTTCGCAAGACTCGCAGGACCCTGCTTATTGCTGCTTAAATTATACAGCATTCTGCTCGTTGAAAATAAACCGCTGTTGCAAGCTGACGCAGCCGATGTCAGGACAACAAAATTGATGATTCCGGCTGCAACAGGAATCCCGACCAAACTGAATACTTGAACAAATGGGCTGCTGGAAGCATTGAGCTTTTCCCATGGATTGATACATAAAATGATAAAAAGTGCTCCAACATAGAATAATAAGATTCTTACAGGAATTTTATTGATGGCTGATGGGATGTTCTTGTTTGGATTTGAGGTTTCTGCTGCCGAAACACCCACTAATTCTACTCCAACAAAAGAAAACACCACCATTTGAAACGAAAGCAAGAAGCCGCTAATCCCATTTGGAAAGATACCGCCGTATTTCCACATATTTGTAACAGAAACTGTTCCTGAATCTGTTTGAAATCCCATAATTAACATAATCAAGCCGATGATAATTAACGCGATGATTGTTACGATCTTTATCGAAGCAAACCAAAATTCCAACTCTCCAAAAAGCTTGACCGTCAACAAATTTAAAAACAAAAGGATGACTAAACAAATCAGGGCCGGTATCCATTGCGGAATATCAAACCAATAGCGTACATAGACACCAACCGCAATAATATCAGCCATGGCGGTCATAATCCAACAAAACCAGTAGGTCCAGCCGGTTACATACCCGGCCCACGGTCCGATATAGTCCACGGCGAATTCCGTAAAAGACTGGTATCCTGCATTGGATAACAATAGCTCACCCAATGCACGCATGACAAAAAATAAGGCAACCCCAACAATTAAATAGGCAAAAATGATGGACGGACCCGCCAATTCGATTGCTTTTCCTGCTCCTAAAAATAACCCTGTTCCAATCGTGCCGCCAATCGCAATCAACTGGACATGACGATTTTTCAGGTCTCTTTTTAATTCCTGCTGTTCCACTTTGAATGCCCCCATTATAATTAATATGGCTTTGTTTAACCTTGTAGTTGAATCAAAGTTTAACAGAGTCAAAGTCTTTCTTGTGAATGATTGAACTCACTTAAGCAGTTACATTAGATGAAAAGATTTAATATACAATCCGAACAAAATATGAAAAAAAGAGATTGGGAAATATCCAATCTCTTCAAAACATCAGAATAACAAAAAACTCTGTTACCCATCTGTCCTTTTGCCTGAGATTGTGAACCCTTCGGCGCCGCAAAACGTTGCGATCTCTCCAGATACAGCTCCCGTTATAGTGTGATCCATAACATTCATCGCTCATTATTAGGTTGTGGTAAATAAGAAAATCAAACCTCAAGATCAACATGAGAAGTATAATGATAAAAAATGAATTTCTATATTATTGTATAATAATATAGAATTTTAACAGTCATTTTTCAACTGGTCAATATGATTTCAAAAATATTTTTTAAGATTCTTTCACCGGGAGCCAAAAAAGAGCTTGTTTTGCTGAAGAATAATGGACAAGCGGATGACAATCGAATATGAATGATGGCAAAAAATGTGCCATCGTATTAAAGAGGAGTATAACTTCTGCCTGTTGTAAATTCCATTGAGTATGGTGGATATCCGTTCGAAACAGCTCCCCCTGCTTTATATTCCATAGACAATAACGCTCCAATAGCCAGTAATCTAGCGTATTCCTCCTTGCACAATATAGCGAAGAAACGGGAGTATATGAACAAGATAGTCTTTCTTCAACCTGCATATTTTTCTTTACACTGGTGATATCCACAAAATCCCCTTGCTGGCATTGTTTCATTTCCGCTTTCCTGAATGGCAGTGAATAGACAACTCTAGCCAAAAAAGCTGCCAATCCGGAATTCACATCCAGATTAAAAAAATACACACCGGGCTTATCCTTATTTGTTACATAGGTTCTTACATTTAATTGTAAATAAGAACTTAAATAAGGAATTGGCGGCATAAAACGTGGTCTCATTCCATGCACTTGAAAAAAGACAAGTCCAATCCAGGCAGTTCCATCAAACAAATCCAGCTGCAGTCCTGGAACAATATGGGGCTGAAGCCATTCTGCGGATACCGGCCAATGAAGAAATAATACATCCTTCCATCTTTGTGTTGAACTCCATGGAGTATCAGGCAGCGGATTTGGTCGATGCTCCACTGTGGTGATTATGTACTTCGGTTCGTTGCTTTCTAGTCTTTTCATTTCGGGCACTCCTGCTTCAGGCTTTTTTATAGTATGTCCCCTGCAAGGAAATGCAAATGCAAAACCATTTTTTATTTTCTTAAACAAAAAATGACCTAACGAGATGGAAAAAAACAAAATCCAGCCGGCGAAAGATCCTTACCTGAAATCTTAAAGCTAATGGCACGTTATAGCACAAAGAATGTATTTCTATTACAATGGGATAGAAGAAATCGTAATGGTGTGGTGAAGAGAATGTTTAAAATTCTATTAGTTGAAGATGATCAGGCTTTATTTAATGAGGTCAAGGAGCGACTGACAGACTGGTCTTATGATGTACATGGAATTTCCGATTTCAGCAAAGTACTGCAGGAATTTATTGAAATAAAGCCGGATATCGTCATTATTGATATACAATTGCCAAAATATGATGGCTTTCATTGGTGCCGTATGATACGCAGCCTGTCCAATATACCGATACTCTTCCTTTCGTCAAGGGATCATCCGACCGATATGGTCATGTCCATGCAGCTCGGAGCGGATGATTTTGTGCAAAAGCCTTTTCATTTTGATGTGCTTATAGCCAAAATACAAGCTATCTTGCGACGGGTTTATCATTATAATTCAGAATCAATCTCCCTTAAGTCATGGCAGGGAGCGGCTGTAGATTATGAAACAAACAAAGTGTCAAACGACATCGGTTCAGTTGAATTGACAAAAAATGAGATCGTTATTCTCAAAATTCTTATCGAACACAAAAATAAAATTGTTAGCAGGGAAAATATCATCAAAAGTTTATGGGATGATGAACGCTTTGTGAGTGATAATACATTAACTGTGAATATTAATCGTCTCCGCAAGAAATTAGATGAAATCGACTTAGGGGGTTTTATCGAAACAAAGGTTGGACAGGGATATATCGCTGTTGATGAAGGAGATTTATGATGATTCGAACTTATTTGAAAGAACGGCTACGCTGGATCATGCTTGTTTTATTTCTCCAGCTGTTGTTTATCTTCATATCCTATTTGGATCCTTCCATCCCTTTAGATTCTGTCATTTATATTGTTTTTTTATCGCTGATGGCATTTATTATCTTTCTTCTGATTTCATATCAGAAAGAAACGAAATTCTATAAAAGACTGGCGGAATGGGACAGCCAAATGGAGCCACCAGCCACTCTCAATGCAGTGAGCCCCTTTGAAAAATTGGCTGAATACAGTTTGATAGAACAAAACAAACATTTTAAATGGGAGACCTCGAATAATTTCAATAAAATAGCAAATGAAAAAGATGACTTGCTGTTCTGGATCCATGAAGTGAAGACGCCGTTGACAACCATGCAATTAATGCTTGACCGAATCGATGATGTTGCATTGAAATCACAATTAAAACAGGAATGGTTAAGGATCCACCTCCTTCTTGATCAACAGCTTCATCAAAAAAGAATTCATTTTATTGAACATGATCTTTTTATCGGAAGAATCTACTTGAAAGATCTTATTGTGACTGAGATTAAACCCTTACAGTCTTGGTGTATACAAAAAGGAATTGGATTTGACCTGCAGCTTGAGGCTGAAGATGTCTTTAGTGATGCAAAATGGCTGGCCTATATTATTAGGCAGCTGTTAACAAATGCTGTCAAATACAGTGACTCATCTGATATCGTAATCAAAAGCTGGAGCCGAAACGACCAAACATTGCTTGCAGTTCAGGATTTTGGACGTGGAATAGACGAAAGGGATTTGCCACGGATTTTCGAGAAAGGTTTTACCTCTACAACTAAGCATCATGATAATAAAGCAACAGGCATGGGGTTATACTTAGCAAAGAAAGCTTGTGAGCCTCTTCTGATTCAAATTGATGTACAATCACAATCCGGAACAGGAACAACAGTATTCTTAACCTTCCCTAAAAGAAATGATCTTATTTCAATAACAGGCATGTGACAAAAATGTCATATGCCTTTGTCATTTGTTACCTTAAACAAAGGAAGTTCCATACGATGCCGATTATAATGGAGTTATAAACGATTGGGGTGTAAACATTGAAAATTTTAGAAGCATCAAACATTCATAAGACATATGGAAATAAATTCAATAAACAGGAGGTATTAAAGGGCATCGACCTCACGATTGACAAAGGAGAGTTTGTCAGCATTATGGGAGCATCGGGTTCAGGAAAAACCACCTTGCTCAATGTCCTTTCCTCTATCGATAAGGTGAGTACAGGGAACATTAAAATAGAAGGTACAGAGATGACCGGTATGAAAGAAAAACAATTGGCAGAATTCCGTAAAAATCACCTTGGCTTTATTTTTCAAGACTACAATTTATTAGATACATTAACCGTAAAGGAAAATATTTTATTGCCTTTATCAATAAAAAAAATACCAAAACAGGTGGCGGAGAAAAAATTTCAAGCTGTTGCAGAAGAACTGGGCATCTTTGAATTAAAGGATAAATATCCAAATGAAATTTCGGGCGGACAAAAACAGCGTACCTCGGCGGCAAGGGCTTTTATTCATGAACCAAGTATTATCTTTGCCGATGAACCAACCGGTGCGCTCGATTCCAAATCAGCCTCCGACCTATTAAATAAATTAAGTACATTAAATCAAAAACTCCATGCGACCATTTTGATGGTTACACATGACCCTGTTGCAGCCAGCTTTTCCAGCCGGGTGATCTTTATTAAAGATGGTCAGATGTATACCCAGCTAATCAGAGGAGCTGAATCCAGGCATACCTTCTATCAGGACATCATGAAAACACAGAGTGTATTAGGCGGTGTTCAGAATGAGCATTAATCATCTGATATTCCGCAGCCTAAAAAAGAATATAAAAAACTATTATTTATATGTCTTTGCTTTAATCTTTTCAGCTGCCCTGTATTTTGCTTTTGTTACATTGCAGTTTGACCCAGCCATGGATGCAGTAAAGGGAACTATTAAGGGAGCTGCGGCATTTCGTACAGCCTCTATCCTGCTTATCGCAATTGTTTCGGTTTTCCTTATTTATGCTAATAATATTTTTATTAAACGCCGCAGCAAAGAAATCGGCTTATTTCAACTTATTGGCATGACCAAAAACAAAATCTTCCAGATTCTAACAGTTGAGAATTTTATCCTATATTTTTCATCATTGGCAGGAGGAATCTTTGTTGGCTTTTCCGTTTCCAAATTGATTATGATGATTTTGTATAAAATTACGGATGTTAAAACTAAGGCTGTACTACAGTTCTCATCTGAGGCAGTCATACAAACCATTATTGTGTTTATCGCCATCTATCTGCTCATCATGTTGATGAATTATATTTTTATTAACAAACAAAGCATTCTATCGTTATTTAAAGTGGCCTCTACATCGGAGGAAAAGATCAGGAAGGTTTCACTTATTGAGATGATTATCGGGATGCTTGGCATCCTCTTCATCCTAGCAGGCTATTACACTTCTTCCAAGCTGTTTAGCGGGCATATCAACGCGATTTTTTTTGCTATGATCGGCATCTTGGCAGCTGTAATCTTCGGAACATACTTATTCTATAAAGGTTCTGTGCGGTTTATCTTTTATCTGATTCGAAAGAAAAAAAATGGATATTTAACGATTAACGAAGTACTGTCTCTTTCATCCATCATGTTTCGTATGAAATCCAATGCCTTGTTATTGACGATTATTACGACCGTTTCGGCTCTTGCGATTGGTTTATTATCTCTCAGTTATATCTCCTATTATTCAGCGGAAAAAATGGCAGAAAATGATTCTCCTGCTGATTTTTCTTTCATCCGTTCAGCGGATGCAGAGGTATTCATTAAAGAATTGGCAGATCATCACATTCCATATAACGAAGCAAAGATTGAGGTCATTCAGGTAGAGACAGATGCAAAGGAAATCATGGATACAAAACTTGAAGGCTTAAACTTTAATCCCTATGAAATAACGATGCCTTTCATTAGTGAAGAAGCTGCACCAGGGGTCGATTTATCTGAAGGGGAAACCCTCTTTACCGGGTACAGTGATTCATTGCAGTCCATGTTTTCATTAAAAGGCCGTGGTCACATCGTATTAAAAGGGGCAAATGAAAAATATTCATTGACCTTTTTAGGATTAAAAAAAGACTATCTCATTTCCCGCTATTTTTCGATGGGCGTACCGCTTGGAATTGTAGATCATACTACTTTTGAAAAATTGCAAAATGACATGGATGAGAAAATTCAGCGCGAATCCTCTTTATATATTGGAATTAATATTTCTGAAGACAGTAAGCTGGAACAAGCCGATGAGATTTTTCAGAAGCTGGGATTGAATGAACAGGAGGGAAATTACTCCCAGGAATATTTAATTCACTCTCAAAAGCAAAATATTGGTCTTATGATGTTTATTGTTGGTTTTTTAGGATTAACATTTCTCGTCACTTCCGGATGTATTCTTTATTTTAAACAAATGGACGAAGCTGAAGATGAAAAAGCTAATTATACCATTTTACGTAAGCTAGGTTTGACAGAAAGTGATTTATTGAAAGGGATTCAGCGGAAACAGCTCTTTAACTTTGGTATTCCCCTCATCATCGGGCTTTCACACAGCTATTTCGCTGTTCGATCAGGATGGTTCTTCTTTGGCACTGAATTATGGACACCGATGCTATTGGTTATGGCCCTTTATACCGTATTGTATTCTATTTTCGGTATTCTTTCGGTCCTATATTACAAAAAGATCATTCATGAAGCCCTATAAATTTAGATAAAAAATGTAAGAAGTCATGGTTCATCTGTTCAAAGCTTTATATCAAATAATATATCTGTTTAATTAAGAACTGTCCCATATGGTGTCAGACATCCGCCATCGTTCTAGATCCAGTGCAGATTATGCAACTGGATACTAGATACTTTCATGGTGGTGCCTGACACCTTTTTTTTGAGATGTCTCCCTGTCCTCCCTTACATCCTTCCCAATGACTCTAATTCCATTTGTATCTGTTTGATATTCTCCTCATGACACTTTTTTAAAATTCGCGGGAATTTACAGCCGGTAATGATTTTCTCAAGTCCGACATCATTTCGTTTCTCTATCATATTTCTAGTGTTGCGAATATATTCGAGCGATTCCCTCTGCCTTTTCCACATTTCATCAGACTTGCTTGTCGGATTTCCGTGTCCCGGTACTAACAGCCTGATCGTAAATACGGATAATAGCTGCTCAAGCTTCCCAATCGTTTTCTCATATTCATCACTGCTGTAGTAAATAAAAGGAAACTCAATATCTGAAAAATAATCGCCCACCAGTAATACTCCCAGTGGCTCAATGACCATAAATATCCCATCATCCGTATGACCTGGTGCCTGATAAAAAGTCAGCCTTGTTTTTCCTATTGTAATGACTGTCCCTTCGCCTGCTATCGGGGTATGAACATCCGGGTAAACCAATTCATAGTCTCTTGTTATGTAGTGCTCCTCATCAAATTCAATCATCTGTTCCATAATCTTCTCTTTTTCCGTTCTGCTCTTGTTTTGCAAGGCTCTACTTGCAAGAATCATGGCATCCGGAAAAGCCTTTGCACCAATTATATGATCGAAGTCTGAATGGGTAAATAACAAATACAAGGGCCTCTGCTCCCGTATGTCTTCTATGTAATCTCTTATTTCTTGCACTTCATGTGGCAGAAAGCAGGGATCCGCCACTATGATACAATCATCTGTCTTCACCACCGAAGAAAGTGTTTCATATATTGCACTCTTAAAAAGCGTGATACTCTTATTCTCATCCTGCCAAATAATCATATCGATATCCTCCTGAATCTGAAGCTGATTTGAGTGATACATAGAGAAATAATCATCGAAAAATCATAAATTAAACCAGCTATTGTACATCACCGGTCGTTCATTTTTATGTTGAAAATCATTGGATTCGGGATTGTATGTATAATCTTTTTTGTATGTTTCAATTTGATTCACTATATCACAAATCCCTGCTGCAATATAGAGAACTTCTTGTTCCGTCATAGTAGGATGCAGTGAAACACGCACCCACCCTGGCTTTGCAAACAGATTTCCTTTGTCAATCTCATTTGTAATTTGTTTGGAGGTTTTTCTTTCTATTCCTAATAAATAATGCCCGTATGTTCCCGCACACGAACACCCTCCCCTAACTTGAATTCCATAAACATCATTCAATAATTTTACAATGAGTTGATAATGAATTCCCTCTACATAAAAAGATATAATCGGCAGGCGATCTTTTTTCTTTTCTTCCAATAAAATAATCTTCTTATTCCTATTTAATCGATCAAGCATTATATTCATCAGTTTTTTGTCTTGCTCTATCATATACTCACTGCACATCTTCTCTTTCAGACGAATAGTTAAAGCGGTTTTTATTGCCTGCAAAAATCCGGGAGTTCCCCCATCTTCCCTTTCTTCAATATCAGAAATATAGGATTTTCCTCCCCAAGGATTTGTCCAATTAACCGTTCCTCCTCCAGGACGATCCGGAGTATTATTATGGTATATTTTTTTTGATATGACAGCTACTCCCATCGTTCCAGGACCTCCTAAAAACTTATGGGGAGAAAAGAAAATTCCATCTAAACTTTCCATTGGATTTTTAGGGTGCATATTAATAGAAAGATAAGGGGCTGATGCCGAGAAGTCAATAAAACATATGCCCCCATATCGATGCATAACTTCTGCCAGTTGATGATAAGGTGTTTGAATTCCTGTTACATTAGAGCAAGCGGTAAAAGAGCCAATTTTCAAGGGCCTATCCTCGTATTGTTTGATGGCTTTTTCCAACATATGTGGTGATACTTCTCCGCAGGAATCAGGTGGTATGATGACTACATCGGCAATTGTCTCTTCCCAAGATATTTGATTGGAATGGTGCTCCATATGAGTTATAAAAACAACAGGTTTGCTAGAAGCTTGTCTTTCTTGTTCTGTTTTATATTTTTCATGAAGAGTTAATCCCAATATTCTTTGTATTTTGCATAAAGATCCTGTCATTCCTGTTCCTTCAAAAAGAACAACATCGTTTTCCGAAGCATGAACGTGTTGCTTAACAATATTCTTAGCCTCGTCATAAGCACAAGTCATGCTCTTTCCCGTAATATTTGTTTCAGTATGTGGATTTGCGATAAAAGGGCCAAACTGATACAAAAGTTTTTCTTCTATCGGCTTGTAAAGTCTGCCGCTTGCCGTCCAGTCTGCATAATATAATCTTTGTTTTCCATAATGTGTATGAAATATTTGATCATTTCCAATAATATTTTCTCTAAAGCTTTGAAAATATTTCTCTAATTCTTTCATTTTGCATTCCTTCCCCAACATTTTCTAGTCAACATTCACCTAAAAAAGCTCTGCTTATTTGCTTTTCGTTCGATTGAAAATCAAAATTCTGATCATAATAGCGATCATTGATGTAAAAAAAGCGAATCGCACATATTCTCGATTCGCTTTGCAATAAGACAACGGGAAAGATACTAATTGTTCTTAAATCGCATCTCCGTCTTTTTCTTTTTCCTTCTTGTACCATAATTCATGATGATGCTCTGCATATTCTGAATCCATATATCCAGTTACCATCGCATTAAAAGATACTCGTTCACGTGGATGAAATACGGATAGATAAACATGAACACAAAAGAAAAGAGCTATCGCCAAAGCAGATATATCATGTATGATCACCATAAAGACACCTGCGGCTCCTGTAAACCAGTCAAACCATAGTGCAAAACCTGAAACTGCTAAAAGAAAACCAAATACCAATGCGAAAAGATAATACATTTTTTGACCTGTATTATATTTTGCTTGTGGGGGCATTCCCTCTCCACCAATAAAGTAATGTTTCGGAGCAGCCTTCAGCCAGCCGATATCAGATTTATCCCATTTAAACGCAGTTAAAAAACCAAATCGTCTTTTTGAGAAGATGAAATAGATAATCGGTGCTACAACAAATAACACAGCTCCAATTCGATGTACTAATCGCAAGGTAAAACCTGCTGAGTTGTCTAACAGTGTCGCCGATCCTTTGAAAAAGATTAAATATCCGGTGATCAGAGCCAATAAAAATCCGAGCGCAACCGTCCAGTGCATCAGCATATCCGCCAAACGATAGCGACGAATGAGTTTATTATGCTGGTTACTCATTTTTTCCGCCTCCTTCGTCCGTTTCGTCGAGATCAACTTTTTTATCTTTGAACGTTGCCGCTGATATGGCAAAGTTAGCAAATAAACCGACTGCTGTTGCCCCCATTAATAATTGGGTTACTGGTTTGATGACATCTCGGCGGAACGTAACCATTTCATTAGCTTCTGGTTTGCTCGGTAAGCCATATGTTTTTGGCTTTTCTGTCAGAACGTACACATAATGGGTACCTTCCATAATTTTGTCCCCATATACATTGGCATTTGGAAAACGAGATTTAATTTTAGCTACCCGCTCATGAGCTTTTTTAACTGCATTTTCCCATGTATCATATGTTAAACAATTGGTCGGACAAGTTCTTACGCATGCTGGTTTTTCACCATTCGTTACGCGGTCTTGGCAAAAATCACATTTATTCATTTGTTTCTTGCCGGTCAGTGCATTCGATTCATAACGCGGAATATCAAATGGACAAGCTTTACCACAATACCCACAGCCAATACACTTGTCACTTTGGAAACCGACAAATCCATCTGCGTGGATATATAATGCTCCCGAAGGACAAACCGCCTCACAAGGGGCGTTGGAACAATGCATACACTGATCCTTACGAATCAGCCATTCCATGATACCGCTTGACGCATCATATTGCTCAGTAAACTTCATTAACATCAATGTATTGCTTGAACGGTCCGCAGGATTTTGATACGTTCCTGGAACTTTTTCGAATTCTGTAGCAGGGAGATTATGCCATTCTTTACAGGCTAATTGGCAAGCCTTACAGCCTGTACAAAGAGAGGTATCAACTAAAATCGCTTTATCTTTTTTTTCAGCCATAATTAATGACCTCCCTTTGTCACGTTACAAATGCAAGCTTTATATTCTGGAGTACCTGTATTTGGATCGGTAGCAGAAATCGTCACTTTATTAATCGACTCTCCATGCACCAATCCTTTATAACCCCAACCCCATGGAACACCAATAACCTCAACTTCTTGACCGTTCACTCGTAATGGCTGAATGCGATTTGTAACCATCGCATCAATTGTTGCCTTACCACGTGCTGTGGAAATCGTTATTTTATCACCGGATTTTACATCTAATTTCTTAGCAAGAGCCGTACTTATTTCCGCGAAGTTTGATGGCATTAATTCATTTAATTGCGGAGTATTGCGTGTCACCCCGCCTGACAAAAACTGCTCTGTTACCATATAAGTAGTCAAGACATATGGATACTCTTTGGACTGTCCAGATTTCTGTATCTCCGGCATACCAAAAGGACGAATGACTGGATTTGCCTGTTGACTATAAATTGGATTTTTAACAGGTGATTCGTAAGGTTCATAATGAGTTGGCATCGGACCATCTACAATACCAGATTCAGTAAGAACTGGAGCCACCTTGAAAACATCCGGATCATAACCAGGATTCAAGGTTACTGAAGGTTTACCCGCTTGCAACTGCTTATAAACGGTGCGGAACAGTGCTCCTTTCCCTTCACCTGTCGTGAAGACTTTGCTACCTTCTGGCGTATTTGGTGCTTTGTCCTTTGCTGCAACGTCCAAAATATCGTTTCCTTCCCAACTTGTCCCGTTCCACCAAACAAGCGCGCGATCTTTATCTCGAGGCTTTCCGTTATTATCCACTGACCCACGGTTCCAAAGAACACGCGTATTATTCGGCCAAGCAAATGTCCAATTTGGATGCAATCCCAATCCGCTTAGATCCGAATTATCATGTCGTAATGAATGATTTCCCTCGTCAGTAATAACACCGGTATATAGACCACCCAATCCGGAAGCAACCGTTCCAGGCTCTGCTTTCTGAATCACAGCTCCAGAGCTTAACAATTTACCGGTAGTCAGATCGTATCCGTTCATTTCCTTGAGGATCAACTCCATGTTCACCTCATGTTCACCAGGAGAACAGTAGTCCCAAGTCAAATCAAGAATGGCTTTGTCCTTCGGATCGCTGCTATTCGCATATAATTCTTTTAGACGATTCATAATCTCATAAATAATATCTCCATCAGGCTTCGCTTCCCCAGGAGGGCGAACGGCTGCTGGTTTTCCTTGAATCCAACGAGAAGAATTGGTCATCGTACCTGCTTTTTCAAAAGCCATTGCCGCGGGCAATAAAATGACTTCCGTTTGAATATCTTTCGGATCAAGGCCTGGATATTGCCAAAATGCAGCTGTTTCCGTCTCAAAAATTTCCGAAACGACTAACAGGTCCAAATTACTTAAGCCTTTCCAAACCATATCCAAATTTGGCGTACTGACAGCCGGATTTTGAGCAAAAATGAATCCCATCTTAAGCTCTTTATGATTCAGCTTTTCAAAAATAGGAATATAGGAAGCTGAAGAATCCTTGGCTGGTCTTTTTGGAAGATTATGATAACCAAATTCGTTTTCTGGTGTGGCTTTATCTCCATACCATGCCTTTAACAGTGCAATGGTTTTCTTCCCCTTACTAGTACCTACTGCTTGTATATAATCATTTAATGTTGAGTGATTTTCTGTAGTCATCGGCATATAGCCTGGTAAGATATGCGGCAAGCAGGCAATATCTGTTGAACCTTGTACATTTGGTTCACCCCTGTTAGCGTTAATGCCTCCGCCGGCCATTCCCATATTTCCAAGTAATAATTGGATAATGGCATACATTCTTATCCCTTGCGTACCGACAGTTTTTTGGGTCATACCTAGTGCATACAAAATCGTTCCAGGGCGGTTATTGACGAAAGTCTCAGCTACAAGCTTCATTTTGTCGACAGGCATTCCGGTAATTTCAGAAGCTTTTTCAAAAGTGTATTCAGCAAAATGCTGCTTTAATTTCATTAAGACACAATCCGGATCTGTAAGTGAATCAGCTAATAGAGGTTTCCCATCTGATCCAGTTTGATATGTCCAGGTTTCCTTTTCATACGAACATGTACCATCATATCCTGAAAACAGTCCATCATTAAATGAGAAGGAAGGATTGATTTTATACAAAGCATTTGTATGAGCTTTTACATATTCTTCGTCATACAGCTTGTTCTCTAAAATATATTTTACAATCGCACCTAGATACCCAATATCTGTACCAGGACGAATCGGTGCATAGATATCAGCAACCTTGGCAGTCCGATTAAACCTCGGGTCTACCACAATCAATTTTGCACCTCGATTTTGTGCTTCCAGTACCCAGCGCATTGCTAATGGGTGTGTTTCTGCTGTATTGTTTCCACCAATTAAAATGACCTTAGCATTTTTCATATCAGTAAAGCTATTGGTCATAGCACCACTGCCAAATGAAGGGGCTAAACTAGCCACCGTTGGAGCGTGTCATATCTCTGCCTGGTGCGTAAAATTATGGATACCTAAAGCCCGGTTGAATTTCGTGTACAGATACGCCTCTTCATTATCAATCTCAGCGCTTCCCAGGCTAAATATGCCCTCGGTACGATTTACTGTAATACTTCGCCCGTTGCTAGTAACTGTTTTCGTAAATGACTTGTCACGGACATCTTTCACTTTCTTCGCAATTTTATCAATCGCATCTTCCCAGGAAATTGGTTCCCATTTATCACTTCCTGGTTTACGAACTACTGGATGAGTTAAACGCATATCCGAATTGTGCATTTCCCTAAGTGAACGCCCTTTTGGACAAAGAGCTCCCTCATTAATTGGATGATCTTTTAAACCTTCAGTGGAGACCAATTCATCTCCTGCAACCTTCACTTCAATTCCGCACCCCACGGAACAAAAGTGACAAACCCCAAAAGAAGTTGTTGCGCCAGCCGTCATTAATGGAAATGCTTTGTTATTATCTTCCGTCTTGGCAAATGCATGTTTTTCCGCCAAGTACGAAGCCGCAACCGAGGCGGCAGTATACTTCATAAACTTACGTCTAGACATCTTAGGCATACTATTCTTTTCCTCCCCACTACTGAAATGCTTATATATCTCTTTTGATAAGCGTTAAGATACATTCAAACACTCAACTTATTAGCTAAACACATAAGGAGAACTCTCGTTTAAAAGGTCAGCAAGTGAAAGCGCTTACACATTCCTGCACACCCTTGATAAAACAAAGGATTATTTGCATCTTTTACAATTGTTCTCTATAAAAATGAATTTTTTTAACTTTAATAAGTCTCGTATACTATTTAATGTTACTAGTGTACTACCGGTTCCTACACCTAATCTTTCCATCCAATTTCCACATTTGAGCCCCCTTTTTTTTCATTAACAAATAGATAGCATTTTCAAGATTTAAAAAATAATATCTATTTTATCTGGAGCTAATGTTTGTTCTTTGAATATGAAACATTTCTACTCCATTCTCTATGTATAATATAAATATGTTCACAAATATTTCAAATGACTTTTGTCACAGCCACAATAATTTATTTTCACAAAAAGCACAGGCACATTAAAGGTAAAGAAGAAAATTTTATTGCCCCTCCGGACTAAATGAGACACCTCCTCCTTTGAATACGGATAAAAAAAAGGTACTTTTTTTAGTAAAAATGATGTGTAAGACGGATATTTATCAGAATTTGCAGGGCGTCGGATTTAACTCTATTGTCCTCAAAGCCCCAATTTCCTTCATAATATAAGCTGTATCATTTGAAAATATCAGACAAAATCGCTATGCTAAAGAATGTACCTTACTATTATCGTAAAGGAGAAATGCCAAATGAATTATGTTACATTGAACAACGGACTTCAAATGCCGCAGTTGGGTTTTGGTGTATGGAAGGTTGATAATAACCAGGCAGCTATTTCTGTTACAAAAGCATTAGAAACAGGATACCGCTTGATTGATACGGCTATGATATATAAAAATGAACAAGGGGTTGGAAAAGCTGTACAAGAATCATCCATTCCGCGTGAGGATCTATTCATAACGACAAAGGTTTGGAATAGTGATCAAGGTTACGATAATACGTTACGTGCCTACAATCAAAGCCTTGAAAGACTAGGACTTGACTATGTAGATTTATATTTAATCCACTGGCCTACCCCGCAATTTGACCGGTATGTTGATACATATAAAGCATTGGAAAATCTTTATCACGAAGGACGTGTTAAGGCGATCGGTGTATGTAATTTCGATATCGAACATCTGGAACGTATTCTTTCAGAGTGTGAAATAAAGCCTGTTTTGAATCAAGTAGAATGCCACCCGCATTTTGCCCAAAATGAATTAAAGGAATTTTGCGCAAAGCAGAATATTTTTGTAGAAGCATGGGGTCCGCTTGAGCAAGGCGGGGATATTCTAAAGGATGAGACTGTAATCCGGATTGCTGGACTACATGGAAAATCCGCTGCACAAGTTGTTTTACGCTGGCATCTTCAAAACAATACGATTGTCATTCCAAAATCTATCACACCTTCACGTATTGAAGAGAATTTTCAAGTGTTTGATTTTGAACTGACTCCGTCAGAAATGGATGAAATCAATCGATTAGATCTCAACCGCCGCAAAGGAAGAGTCCCAAGCAAAATGAATTTATTACAAATATAATTAGTGCTTGCATCGTACAATTCGCTATTAAAAATAATGTCTGCAAAAAACCCCTTTGACCTTTAGAATGTATTACCTTTTATAAAGGACAAGGGGCTTTTTTGTCTGAATCTATTCGGTGGAACCTTGTATGTATATAATGAAGGATCTAATCGAAAAATACCAGCATTTAGGTCTCTTGGTACGATAAATACCTAGGCAATATAGAGACTGGCATCAAATCGTACAGCTCTTCCTGTTTTTATATTTTACACTATTAAAATGTTACTCTGTTACAAAAATGTCATACTGCTTTCTTTGGAGATATTATTGGAATATCAATATGATAATGATATACTTTATCAATAGTAAGAGTTACATCTCATCAATTGATAAAGCAGGGTGAAAAGGTTGGATTTAACAGATGCTAAGGTCGGACAGACTGTCACAGTGAAAGCTATTGAAGGAAAAGAAAAAGTTAAAAAATTCCTTATTTCACTCGGATGTTTTGAAGGTGAGCAAATTACCCTGATTTCTATACTGGCTGGAAATTATATCATCAATATCAAAGACAGCCGCTACGCTTTAGAGAAAAAGATTGCCAAGACCATTTTAATTGAATAGGGAACAGAGACTTCTGTTTCATTTTGCTGCAGCACAAAATGCTAATCCGATTTAATGATTCGCTATGGGCAATGCAGTCTTTTTTTACCCATAAATGAGAATGAATCTTATTAATAAGCAATACGAGAGAGGAGCTTCCCTATGAGAATAGCCTTAGCAGGTAATCCAAATTCAGGGAAAACGACCCTGTTTAATATACTTACAGGCAAAACAGAGTCTGTTGGAAACTGGTCTGGTGTTACAGTAGCTGCTAAACATGCAGATTTAAAGAAAAAATATGCCCCTAAAAATATGAACGTTCAGATTGTGGATCTTCCTGGCACATACTCGATTTCACCATTTACCAGTGAAGAGGCCATCACCAGAGACTATATTTTAGACGAGTCACCGGATGTCATTATTAACATTGTGGACGGAGCAAATATCAGCAGAAGTTTATTTTTTTCTACCCAGTTGACAGAGCTTGGGATTCCCGTTGTTATTGCACTAAACAAAAGTGATATCCTTTCTAAACGTGGCGATTTTTTTGATGAAAATGTTTTCAGCAAAGAACTCCATTGTCCCGTGATTCCTATATCCGCCATACTTGAGGATGGAATCACAAATTTAATCAATGAATGTATCAAAGTATATGAATCTAAGAAACCGCAAATCGCTGTTGAAATAGTTCACGAGGAAGGTACTCAAAACGATCATGCCAGACAACAGCTGGTAAAAACAATTGCGGCGAAATGCCAGCAGCAAAAGCAGACAGTAAATAAAATTACACTTTCAGATAAGATCGATAGAATTGTTGCTCATAAATGGTTAGGCCTTCCGATCTTCTTTCTAATCATGTGGGCTATATTCTCCTTCTCCATTGAAGGGCTGGGCGGATTTTTATCCGGATATTTGAATGATGTCGTTTTTGGAGAGATTGTTCCAAATGCCGCAAACTCCTTTTTTGAAAACCTAGGAGTTCATCCATTGTTACAATCAATCATCGTGGATGGTGCAATTGGCGGTGTGGGAGCGGTAATTGGCTTCCTTCCATTAATTATGGTACTGTTTTTCTGCTTGTCTATACTTGAAGATTCCGGTTATATGGCAAGGGTAGCCATTCTTATGGATCGATACTTCAAAAAAATTGGTCTATCCGGAAAATCTATCATCCCGATGATCGTAGGTTCCGGTTGTGCCATTCCAGGGGTCATGTCAACAAGAACGATTGAGGATATTAATGAAAAAAGAATGACGACCATTTTGACACCATTTGTACCATGCGGAGCAAAGCTCCCCATCATTGCTTTATTTACAGGGGTATTTTTCCCGAATAATACATGGGTAGGACCAAGCATTTATATTATTGCTATTTTAATGATTTTAATCGGCGGATTGCTTTTGAAAAAGATTTTTGTATGGGAAAATACATCCCAATTTATTATGGAATTGCCAGAATATAAAGTTCCAAGCTTGAAATACGCTTTCGTGCAAATGTTTGATAAAGCCAAAGCGTTTATTTATAAAGCAGCAACCATTATCCTTGTGTGCAACACCGTCGTTTGGTTCGCTCAAGCATACAGCTGGGGATTGCATCCTGTTGAAGAACAAAGCCAAAGCATTCTTGCTTCACTTGGTCTCTTTATTTCCCCGCTGTTGATTCCGCTCGGATTGGCGGGATGGCAGCTTGCAGCTGCAGCAATTACTGGATTTATTGCAAAAGAAAACGTAGTCGCGACACTAGCCGTGCTATTATCGGCAGCTTCTGCCGATGCTTTACATGCACCGGGGGGAGTTCTGACAGATTTCTTCACACCAGTTACCGGCTTGGCATTTCTGCTATTCAATTTATTTACACCGCCATGCTTTGCGGCAATCGGAGCGATGAATTCCGAAATTGGCTCAAAAAAATGGCTGTTTAGAGCCCTGGCATTTCAGTTTGGCGTTGGCTATTCATTAGCAATGATCGTTTCACAGGTTGGATCATTAATCGTCTACGGCACTCCTGCCGCCGGTTTTGTTTCAGCAATTATCGTTTTAGTTCTGCTCGTTATTGCTGTAATACTCATTATAAGAAGAGCCGATTTCAAACGGGCTCAATTAGGAGTTGAATTATAATGCTATCAACTATTGTTGTAGGGTTAATCTTTGTCGGTATTCTGTTTTTTGCCGGTAAAAAGACCTTTTCTAATATGAAAAATAATCAATGCAACTGCGGCACAAGCTGCTCTAGTAAAAGCAAATGCCACGCTGCAAAACGATGAAAATCCAAATAGACTAGCAAAAAACCTGCAGCGGTGTTGCTGCAGGTTTTTTGCCATAAACACTATAATACAGTTATGTAGGCATTCAAACCGACTCTTTCATTACATTTCTTTTCTTTCATCGTTTTTTCCAATAATCATCGATCATTTCTTTAATTATTTCATTTAGTTGTTCTCTTTCCAGCAATTCAAGCCATTCACATTGATCAATTGGCAATTTAACTTTTAATTTGATATTTTTATCCGGCATCTCAACTTTCCTAATTTCCTCAAGCGTGATACCTTCTTCAATATTGGGAAAGTTTAAATCATATTCCGTAATCATATCAAAATCCTGATACAGCCTTAAATCCCCTTCATCTAATTCACAGTATAAATTCAGTTGCGGCAGACCTCCCGCAAAGGTTTTCAAGTACATGATTGAACTTATGACTCTGTCATCCTCTAACTCTATTTCAATAATCAGGTTTTCTTCATGGAGATATTTATTTAGAACCACTTCACTTACAATCATCTCCAGTTCCAGCGTATGCCCCTTACTCGATTCAAAAATGTAGAGAGCACTGTTAAAAACATGAATTTGCTCACCATCTATCCTAACCGTTCTGATTTTGGTCATCCCAAACATCCACCCCTGAAAATAAATCTCTTAACCGGCGATGATACACCCGCCCTTATTCACGATATTCTACCCTTTTCTTAATCTTTATTATATTATATCTAAATTCAGGATGGGATGCTCTTCCTTCGATTAAAACAAATCGAAAGCGTATTCAATCGCATGATTTAACCATCTTGCTCAAGTATGAACAAATTGTAATGATATGTTCACAAAAAAGAAATTGAAACCTTATAAAAAAGTGATAAATTGTACTAGTATGCAAGAATTTGTTTAGCGTAATCAGAAAGGTGGAGCATCAAATGGGATCTCTTTCCATTAGTGCATTATTAATTAGATTCCTACTAGGCGGTGCCGCAGTAGTTTTATCAACGATTGTATCACGAAAATTAGGAGAAAAAGCCGGCGGCATATTTGCGGCATTTCCAGCAGTATTCATAGCAGCTCTCTTAACAACAGGTTTAGATTTCAATGGAAATGAACTTATTTCACATTCTATAGCTTTGTCTCAAGGTGCTATTATTGGGATGGCTATTAATATACTGATCGCTGTTATCGCAGGCTACTTGCTGCAGCGACTTGGATGGAAAAATGGATTAATTCAGACTGTCGGCTGCTGGTTTCTCCTTTCCATTGCAGTTGTCTATATTACATCATTTTAAGGTGAAGAAGGGATTTATTATGTATAAGGATTTACTCATTCGCTTTGTTCTGGGAGGGGCAGCTGTTGCCATTAGTTATATGATTACAGTCATATCTCCCTGGAAAATTCTCGGCGGAATCTTTGCCGCCTTTCCCGCTGTTATGATTACTGCGGTATTAATGAGAGGAATCACCTTCGGTTCAAAAAGCGCAGCAAAAATCGCCAATGGATCTATTTTCGGTATGATAGGCGGAGTGTTCTGTGCTGTAACCGTTTGGTTCGTTTTAAAGGAGACCCATAATTTTGGGCTTAGCATTATCCTCGGACTCATTCTATGGCTTGGCAGTTCAATTATTGTGGCAGCCGTAAAGGAACACCTACTTAATCCTGCAGCCAGCCACGGAAAAGAAAAACATAAATCAGTTGCATAATAACCATCGATTAGCCTTTAGATGAAATTCATGACAAAAAGGAGCTTCCTGCAAAAGTGGCATGACTTTTTAAGGAGCTCCTTTTCATGATATTTAACCTTCGGCAATTTGGGCAGCAGCTCCCAGCTCAAACCATTTTAGTTTTTCCTGTAACTGGACCACCTCTCCAACCAGAATTAATGCCGGATTTTGAATTTTCTCCTTCTCAATCAATTCCTCCATGGATTCGAGATTTCCAGTAAAGATTCTTTGTCTTTCTGTTGTTCCCCATTCAATTACGGCGGCAGGGGTTTGCGGACTTCTCCCGTTGGCGATTAGCTGCTGAGTAATATACTGGATGTTTGCAACACCCATATAAAAAGCAATCGTATCAATTCCTTGTGCCAGAGCCGCCCAATTTAGACGTGTCGCTCCTTTATCATTACAGGTATGTCCTGTTACAATGGCAAAGCTTGACGCATAATCCCGGTGTGTTACAGGAATGCCGGCATATGCAGGTGCCGCTATGCCTGCGGTTATTCCCGGAACAATTTCATACGGAATTCCATGCTGCGACAATACTTCTGCCTCCTCTCCAGCGCGGCCGAACACACAAGGGTCCCCTCCCTTTAATCGGGTTACTATTTTTCCTTCCATGGCTTTTTCAATTAATAGGGCATGTATTTCTTCCTGAATAAGATGATGATTACCCGGAGATTTTCCGCAAAAGATTAACTCCGCTGTATCTTTTGCATACTCCAAAAGCCTTGGATTCACGAGCCGGTCATAGGCAATGACATCCGCCTTTTGAATGCATTCAAGACCATAAACAGTGATTAATTTCGGGTCTCCTGGCCCAGCACCGACTAAATAGACTTTCCCTTGTTCCATAACAAATCTCCCTTATTATTCATTCGTTTTCCCTAACGGGCGGTCATACTCTCTTAGCTTTTTGTTTGTATTTATTACATGTCTCTATCCAGCGCCGGGCAAGATCCGGATTGGAAGCAAAATGAAAGTGGGTGTATCCTGCCGTGAGATTCCCTTTCAAACAGCCTTCATCCTTAAGACCTAATCTTCCTTTCGTTTGATACGCATAGGGTAATTTTTCCCCGCTCTCAAAAATAGAATAATGAAATTCATGCCCTTTTGCCTGCATCCCTTCACCGATTAGGAAATTATCCCTTCTCCCGAAGATTTCACGATAACCCATAGATACCAGCTTCTTTTGCATTTTCACCTTACCGGAGATAATTCCTAACATGGGATATTCCTGTCCTGCTGTATTCGTTATGGACTCTGTCAAATACATAAATCCACCGCATTCTGCCAGAGTTGGCAGCCCTTTTTCAATGGCTGACTGGATAGAATTCTTTGCCTTTTGATTGCACGCTAACGTACCTGCGTATTCCTCAGGAAATCCTCCTCCCAAATATAAACCATCACTGCCCACAGGAACCTCTTCATCCTGCAAAGGGGAAAAGGTGACCAACTTCGCACCGTGCGCTTCTAGCAAGTCAAGATTCTCCTGATAATAAAAATTGAACGCTGCATCCCGCGCAACGGCAATGGTCACCTCAGGTTCCTTGCGGTTGCTGAATATTCCATTAGATACTACTGGAAAATCAGGAGCCATTGCCAAATCATATAATCGATCAATGTCAATAGTCTCAGACACTAGGTTTCCTAATTTCTCAAAAAATGGATTGAGTTCCCCTCGTTCAATCACTGGTATTAAACCTAAATGGCGACTTGGTATATCGATCCCACACTCTTCCTTCAAATATCCGATTACCGGTACTTGACACTCCTGTTCAATAGCAGCCTTTACAATTGCATAATGCCCCTTACTGCCAACTCTGTTCACAATGACTCCGACTATATTAGGCCTGCTATCAAAGGACTGAAATCCTTTGACGATTGCGGCGGCACTGCGAGCCATACTTTTGCAATTTACGATCAGCAACACCGGACTTTCCGTAATTAAGCTGATTTCAGCTGTTGAACCGGTATTTTCAAGCGGGCTTTTTCCATCATAAAACCCCATGACCCCTTCAATGATGGAAATATCTGCATCCAATCCGACTCGTGCTGTTATTTCACGAACAGTCTGATGCTCAAACATCCAGCTGTCTAAATTCCTCGATACTCTCCCTGTAACGGCTGTGTGATAGGTAGGATCGATGTAATCCGGACCGCATTTAAACCCTTGGACTGTGTATCCTTTTTGCTGTAATGCTGCCATAATGCCAATTGTCAATGTAGTTTTGCCTACACCGCTGTTTGTTCCGGCAATGACCAGTCTTCTCTTATTCATGATGATTCCTCCCTGAAAAAGGAATGAGGCCTACTGAGATAGTCACATTGCCTGATTTTTTCTTTATCAGCTCGAGCTTAGACGCTCCGGTATAAATTCGAACTGCAGGTTCACTAACTCCGTATACTCCGGTGTACTTAAAGACCGTTTCAGAAGGTGCCTGTATCTCTGCCTGATTTAATTGCTCCGGAGAATAATAGACAAATTTCCATCCGTACTTCTTTGCTATCTCGCAAAGACCTTTTTCATCTTTTTTGATATCAATGGTACAAATCGCCTTTACACTTTTCCATGAAATACAACACTCGGACAATGTTTCAAGAATAACCTGCTCGATTTCATGGACAGAGGTTCCCCGGTTGCAGCCCATCCCGATTGCCACACACTTCGGGCGAAAGAGGATTCCATTCTGTAGAATCATCTCTTCCTCCCTATCTAATAAACGATGGGTCACGATTAACGCGGCATCCGGCTTTGCCTGAATAGCATCCTCGATAGAATTATAGATCATAATATTTTCAGGCAGCGGAGTCTCATACAGCCACCAATCAGGTTCTCCTGACTCCTGCACAATTGCGACATGCTCTTCATTAACAACCGATGCGCTGACAGGAGTTAATTTTTCCGGAGAATCCCATACCCAGCCAAAGTGTGAGCCAAACAAATCAACCGGGATTGTTTTTTGCACATCAGATGCCGTTGTAATCACGGCCCTTGCCTTCAGTGCTGCCGCCACTTCCCGGGTAAGCTCATTTGCTCCTCCAATGTGGCCGGACAGAACACTAATAACATTTTCTCCCCGGTCGTCAATCACCACAACTGCCGGATCTGTTTTCTTATCCTGTAAAAGCGGTGCAATCATTCGTACCACTGCCCCAAGAGAAATAATCAGGATGATACCCTTGTATTGCTGAAAGAGAGCAGGAAGGAGCAGTTTTACGCTTCCCGAAAAAAGCTGAATATTCCTAATTTCTTCATCCCCTTTGGCAAACTTGCTCATATAATACAAATCAGTCTGTGAAAAAACTTTATCCAGCCTGCGAGCCATTTCAACACCATGCTTTGTGATCGCTATTATCGCATAGGGATGTCTCTGTTGAATAGGAGTCAGCTCACCTTCTTTTAATTTCAGGATCATTGGCTTATACCTCTGCGGTATCCATGAGAAAATGAAGCATCATACAGCTTGGAGCGGAATTCATCTTTTTCATAAATATTCGGGTCGAGTGCCCAGCCTGCTAAAATCATAGCTGTTTTACGTATTCCGTTTTTCTGCATTGCTTCATCCAGATTAGCCAATGTGGTACGAATGACTTTTTGATCAGGCCATGATGCCCGTTGAATAACCGCAACAGGAGTCTCCTCCTCCCAGCCTGCGGCTTGCAGCTCCTTCACAATTTTTTTTGTTAAAGTAGCGCTTAAAAACAAGGCTAGTGTACAACGGTGACGCGCCAAATCCCGTAGTTTTTCAAATTCAGGGACCGGTGTACGACCTTCCGCCCTAGTCAAAATCAAGGTTTGCGTTAAATCAGGAATCGTCAATTCCGCTCCAATCGCAGCGGCTGCGGCAAAAACGGAACTTACCCCCGGAATTACTTCATACTCAATCTTTTCCTTCTTTAATAAAGCAATTTGTTCCTTAATGGCACCATACATAGATGGGTCACCGGTATGTATCCGGGCAACCATTTTTCCTGCATTAATCCGATCAATCATGATCGAGGTCATTTCTTCTAAATGCATACCGGCTGTTTTTAAAACTTCCGCCTCAGGCTTTGCCTTTGCTATTAATTCATCATTTACTAATGAATCAGTATATAAAATAACATCAGCGTTCTGCAGGATGTTCAATCCCTTCACCGTAATTAAATCGGGATCCCCGGGACCGGCTCCAATAATATAAACTTTTCTCATTTTCGCACCACCATTAATGTCAAATATTCCAGTTCAACTCCTTCGAGCTCATCCATCTGCCATATGACTTCTTCATCAGAAGTTACTTTCGTAATTACATGAGCCTTGTCTAATACATGCAAATCTTTTAAGACCTTGATCATTAAATCCATTACCTTCGCTACTTTTATGAATACAACCGTGTCATGTTCAGCGATTGCTTTTTTCATTGCTTCATAGTCTTCCCGCGCTGGTATGATGGCAAAATGTTCATCGCCATCCGCAAATGGGATGACCAGCCTTGAAGCAGCTCCATTAATGGATGATATACCGGGCACACTCTTAATCTCTATCTCCGGATGCAGCTCATACATCAATTTCATCATATGAATAAAGGTACTGTATAAAAGCGGGTCTCCCTCTGTTACAAAGGCAACATCCTTTCCATCCCGCAGCTTTTCCCAAATTAATTCAACAGCCGTTCTCCACTCCCGATCCAAAACCGATTCATCCTTCGTCATGGGAAAAATCAGTCCAAGCATTTCCTTTTCTTCAGGACGGATATACACATCGACAATTCGCTGTGCATAACTCTTACTGCCTTTTCTTTTTTTCGGATATGCAATCACAGGGGATTCCTGTATGACACGGAATGCCTTTACCGTGATCAGTTCCGGATCTCCCGGTCCCACTCCGAGACCATATAATGTACCAAGCTTACTCATCTATGTCTTCCTTTCGTTGTGCCGTTATAATATACACAGGGTTTAGTGGAGCAAAACGATGCATCCCGAGAATTTGTTTACTCCTCGAAATTTGCGTATGTGTTATCGTTGTTTGAAAACCGGCTTGTGCAAAGGCCTCATTCGCACGATATAAGTTTTCAATGGTCGCTGCGTTTAACACAATCCTCCCACCCTTTTTTAACCGCAGGCAGCAGGTGTAAATTAATTGAGACATTTCTCCGCCTGTTCCGCCAATAAAAATAGCATCAGGATCCGGGAATGTCTCAAGGCCCTCTGGTGCTTTACCATGAACTATCGTTATGTCAACCCTGAACTTTCTTTGATTTTGCAGACAATTCTCTAAATCTGCTTCATTTTTTTCTATAGCAAAAATCCCGCCTTCAGGCGCCAATTTCCCTGCTTCAATCGCCATCGAGCCTGTGCATGTTCCAATATCCCAAACAATACTGTTTTTCTGTAGCCTTAATGCAGACAGACTCAATACTCGAATTTCCTTTTTCGTAATTAACCCTTTATCCGGCTTACGCTGTGAAAATTTCTCATCGTCTATCCCTATCGACCAGACAGGACCATCGCCTGTTTTTTTCAAAATAACTACATTTAAAGAGGAAAACGTTAGCTGAGCCATTTCCTCCAATGAATACCATCCTGTTCTTTCATTCTCACCCTGCAGATTTTCCGCAACAAACGCCCGATACTCTGTCATCCCGAAGGAAATCAAGTACTGCGCAATTTGGTTTGGATTATTATCTTCGTCTGTCAGAAGTGCGAGTTTGGTCCTTCCATCAATTCTCTGAGCTAGCCCTTTTATACTGCGACCATGGAGACTTATGACTATCGCATCTTGCCAGCTCTCTCCCATTTTCGCAAAGGCAAGCTGGACAGAGCTTACATAGGGATATACATGGAGGTTGATTTTCTTTGAAAGAAATCCACCGATTCCATAAAAAAGCGGATCGCCTGAAGCCAATATGACTGTAGGACGCGCTTCATGCTGGAGCCTTTCAGCAATTTCCTTTAATCCGCTTTTCACAGCTACCTTTTCTCCAGAATAATCCGGGAAAAAGGATAATACTCTTTCTCCTCCGACCAGTACTTCACTTTCATAAATCCACTTTTTATATTGAGGTAGTAACCCTTCTTGTCCGTTATCACCAATCCCGATTAATTTCATCGTTTGAGTCAATCCCAACAGCCCTTCCCAATAATTGTCCTTTCAGCGAGTATATCGCCGTTTCAACTTCGATCCCGCCATTAATATGCTTTAATGCTGTATGACAGCAGGCTTCACAAAGCTTGTCAAAAAAAGACTCATGACCTTCCCTTAGCATCCATTCACCAACCTGCGAGGCAGTATTGGCATGAAGAACTTCCTGAATCAGTTGACCATCTGCTCCGGCGCTTTTGGCTATCTTGGCCAAAAACTCAAAGCTGACAGATGAGCCGCTTGAATGAACCATCATTGCCCCTTGGGCAAGCTTTGAAAATTTCCCCATCATTCCAACAAGTGATACCTTTTGAATGCTATGCTTCTTGCATTGCTTAATGGAAAAGCCAATAAAATCACCCATTTCGATAAAGGCAACCTCCGGTAATTGAGGGTATAGATTCATGGCATATCTTTCACTGCGTCCTCCCGTTGTGAGAACAAGATGATCCGAACCACAAGCCTTTGCTACGTTAATCGCCTCAGCAATACTGGCCATATAGGCTGAACTTGAGAAAGGAACAACGATTCCCCTTGTACCTAAAATGGAAATCCCTCCGATAATACCGAGACGTCCGTTCAATGTTTGCTTAGCAATTTCTTCACCATTCGGCACAGAAATCACTACCTTAACGCCTCTATGAATCTGATAGTCCTGTAAAACCTGCTGAACCGTCGAAAATATCATTTGTCGGGGGACGGGATTGATGGCTGCCTCACCAACAGAAATCGGAAGCCCTGGTTTTGTCACCCTGCCAACCCCTATGCCGCCGTCTAAGACAATCCCCTGCGTATCTGTCCAGCTCACTGTGGCTCCAATATGTGCTTGGTGTGTGGCATCCGGATCATCACCGGCATCCTTAATCGTTTCTGCGTATACAGCATTTTCTTTGATTTCACATTTTTCCATGATAAAAGTCGCGTCACGCCCAATCGGAAGATGGATGGTTGCCGTATCCTGCTCCTCACCTGTAATGAGTGCAACTAAAGCGGCCTTTGCTACTGCAGTCGAGCAGGCACCGGTTGTAAATCCCTGCCTCATTTGCGACCGATCCTTTTTGGCCTTTGCTTCCATCTCTAGTTCCCGTCTGCTAAAAGAGAAATTGCATTTAATGCAGCCACTGTTACCGTACTGCCGCCTTTACGGCCGGAATTGGTAATGAAAGGAACATCCGTTATTTTTGCCAGTTCTTCTTTTGATTCAGCAGCAGAAACAAACCCGACCGGCATTCCAATAATTAAATCCGGCTTTGCCGTTCCTTCTTTAATTAAGCGAATCAGTTCCAACAGAGCAGTCGGTGCGTTCCCAATCGCATAGATCCCGCCCTCATTCTCACGAACTGCTTTTCTCATCGAAATAATAGCTCTTGTGGTATTCAGCCGTTTCGCTTCAGCTGCCACATCGGGATCTGAAATATAACAATGCAAATCCCCGCCATACTTTTGAAACCTGGCTTTCCCGGTGCCGCTCTCTATCATTTGCACATCAGCAATCACGTGACGCCCTTTTCGAATCGCTTCTATTCCGGCACGTACTGCATCAGGGTGAATGATGACGCTTCTTCCTAATTCAAAATCAGCTGAAGCATGGATAATCCGACGAACAATTTTCCATTCGTCATCAGTAAAATCATGGGGCCCCATTTCTTCTGCAATAATGGAAAAGCTATAATCATATATTTTGTCAGGCTCCACCGTTAACGGTTTGAAATCCGTTTTAAAGTCCATTGTCTATTTCCTCCTTATAGGTACTAGTAATGCTTGTTAAGTGATTTAAAATGGCTGAATAGCTGGAATATTTATTTTGATACGGAACCTTTGGACGGGCAATCAGAATGGTTTCAATTTCACATTCCAAGGCAGCTTCTATTTTTTCATCTACTGCTCCTACGTTCCCGCTTTCCTTAGTAATCATCAGTGTGACGCCGTATTGCTGGAATAAGGCGTTGTTTAATTCTTTTGAAAACGGCCCCTGGATCGCGACAATATCTTTTTGTTCAATCCCTAGCTTCTGACATTTTTCTAAATTATCTATGCGAGGAAGCATTCTTGCAATTAATCTCGTATTCTCTAAACCTGCTAATTCCTTGACGAATATCTCCAGTGTTTTACTGCCGGTAGTCAGCATAATAACCCCGCGTTTCGCAGCCGCTATTTGGGCCGCTTCCTTGTAATCACGAACAACGGTTACTTTCTCATATCGTTCATATTGCTGTGTTTCCCGTTCAAAACGAATATAAGAAACATGTGCTTCTCTCGCAGCCCGGAGTGCATTTTTCGATGCCTCTTCAGCAAATGGATGACTCGCATCCACCACTGCATGGATACACTGACGCTCTATTAATTCTTTCATATCCTCTGAGGTAAGCCGGCCAACTGTTACCTCTATCCCCATTTCCTGAAGACTCTTTGCGGCTGTTTCCGTTACAACTGATGCTAAAACCGGGAATCCCTCCCTCTTGATGTTAACGGCTAATTCTCTTGCGTCGCTTGTTCCTGCCAATAGGAATATCACGTTAATTTTTCACCTCGTCTTCGTGATGATGCTCATGGTCATAAGGGTGGTCATGGTCATGATGAGCATGACCGTGAGGATGGTGATGCACATGTTCATGATGATGAACATGACCATGTGCTTGAACAAATCGAAGATAGTTTTCTAAATCTTCTTCACCGCTTGATCTTCCCTCAAGTGCTTCCGTCACACGTTCTTTTAAAATAGATTGCAGCTTTGGATGATAACCGAAGTACTTTGCCAGTACAAATTCATGTTCGGGAAATTGCTTTTGATACCGCTCCAGCATCTTCTCCATCCGCTCCATTAATATGCCGGTAAATAAAAAATACGGTAGCATAACGACTTTCTTAGCCCCCAGCCTGATACACCGTTCAATCCCCTCATCAACCAGCGGCAATGTAACCCCCATAAAGGCACTCTCGACCCAACGGACATTTAGTATTTCCCACAGCAAACGCGTAATTTTATAAAAATCACTATTTGCCTCAGCGTCGCTGCCTCCGCGGCCAATTAAAAGAATGGCTGTTTCCGGGTACTCGGCGTTCGGATTAAAACCGGTTTCTGCTAAGCGATCCATCATGATTTCCAAAGCTTTAGGATGAACACCAATGGTTTGTCCGTAAATAAATTCAACATTCGGATACTTGTCTCTTGCGGCCAATATTTCTGCAGGGATATGAAGCTTTGAGTGACCGGCATGCAGTAAAATGATTGGAATCACAATCACCTCTGAGGCACCTTTTGCTGCGCAATTTTCAATCCCTTGTGATATGGAAGGCAAACCAAACTCAAGAAAGCATGTTTCGACGATTAAATCCGGCTCAAGCGCCGGAATCATCTTTTCTACAAATCTTCGAACCTCTTCATTTCCGGACTCCAATCTGCTGCCATGTCCAACAAATAATACTGCTCTCACTTTTGTTCCTCCTCTTCAATCTCCGCAAGGGGCCGGTTCAATATTGATAACCGGGGTGATATCCTTGTAGGGAAACCCCTGTAATTCTTTTACCCTCTTAAAATATTTAAACAGACGTTCATTTGGATGGGCATTTTGTTGATATTCATCGACAATTTTAGTCACCAACTCCACCAGCTGATCGGGTTCAATTCCTTCTGCAACTGGCTGACCTGGATGGGCAGTTCGGCCAACCGGTTTGGCTCCTAAGAATAAATCAAACTTTCCTTTGCGAAAGACAATACCGATATCATTCATGACCGCTCCATAGCACGCCATTCCGCAGCCGTTTAACCCTATATTGAGCTCCTTCGGCATTTTTTCTCCGCCTAGTCTGCTTTGTAATGCATCAGCATACGGAATGGCCTCTGTTTTCTCTCCATCACAGAAATCACAAGCTTTAATTTTAACAACATTCCCTATTGGGGAAAGAATCAAGCCGCATTCCCGCAAACTTCCAGTGATCCTTTCAGGTTCGGCTGCAGGAATTCTTATCACCATGCAGTGATCCGGAGTATATTCAATCGTACCTTGTTCTCCAGCTGCTTCTGCAATGGCAAGCAATTGAACAGGTGTAAATTGCTTGTTTGCTACACCCGGGCTAACGGCAAACTCAAAAATTGACTCTGTTGTTTGCTGGACAACCGCATGTTTGGAAGAAGAAAAAGGTGTACTTGAAACACGGGACAATGCTTCCATTGCGATTTCATAAGAATTACTCCTTTGTTCAGCCTTGCCTGCAGTGGTTCCTGCAGCTGTACGATGGTTTTGCTGCATACTTGTGTCCTGTGAAAGAGCCCATGGCTCTGCATCTTTTTGTAGTCGTTGATGCAGCTCAAGCGGCTGTTTTTCTTCTATAAGGGTATATTTTTTTTGATAACCTCGTGGAGTAATCATTTTATTGTCATAAATAAAAGTGGATGAATTTCCGATAATCACGGTGGTCAGCATGCCGATTTCATAATTCAGCATATTAGATAAATTCGTGACAACGATTTGCTGCCGCTCACGGTAAGCACTTTTAACCAGACCAACAGGTGTTTCAGGTGCGCGGTACTTCAGTAAAATGTTTTGCGCCTCGATAATTTGTCTGGTTCTTCGCCCGCTGCGCGGATTGTACAGGGCAATAACGAAGTCCGCCATTGCCGCTGCTTCTACACGCTTGGCTATTGTACTCCACGGTGTTAGATGATCGCTCAAACTAATCGTGCAGGAATCGTGCATAATAGGTGCCCCCAGTAATGAAGCACAGGAATTGATAGCTGAGATACCAGGAACGATTTCCACCCCAATTCCTTCGTCTTCCCTCCAGCCTTTTTCCAAAAGTACCTCATACACAAGACCAGCCATTCCATATACCCCAGAATCACCACTCGAAATTACGGCAACTTTTTTGCCCTGCTCAGCCTGTTTCACCGCTTCCAGCGCGCGGCTTACTTCTTCTGTCATTCCCGTACTAATAATTGTTTGAGCACTGATTAACTCCCGAATTAAATCCATATACGTCTTATATCCAATAATCAAGTCACATTCTCTAATTGCCTCTACTGCCCGTTCCGTTATATGCTTAGCATCTCCCGGTCCAAAACCAACCACAAATATTTTTCCCTTATTCAACATCGCGACATCTCCTTCACTTACTCTATTGATCCTTCAGAAACGTGAAAAAAACCTTAACTCATCGAGTTAAGGTTTCAGTAGCCAAAATATCACAAAACAGTATACTCTCACTGTTTTTAAAATTCTGTCTGCTTTACCCATTCCCTCCGAATAAGTTACAATCTCTTTTAAAAGCAGGTCTCCTGGCTTTGCCTCATCTTAAACTTGTCCCTTCCCGGTATGATCAACCAGTGGTTTTGACAATATCATCAGCATTACAGTAGCGGGGGCTGCACCGGATTTTCACCGATTTCCCTATTATCCCTTGCATGACACAAAGGGCACTTTTAATTACCATATTTAGTTTTTTATTTTTAGAAATCTCCTTTTCCGGAAGATTTCCACAGTTTAAAACATAACTATCATAGATCAACTTGTCATGATTGAAAAGAGGTATCACATGTTTCAACAAAACTATTTTTTCTTTCAAACTGATTTTGTGGGGTTTTTCCCTTAAAATATCCAAAAAAATTTTTTATGCTAGTCAATCTGGTTGACTCGTGATACACTAAATTAGAAATTTTTACAATTCTATTAGCTTTACGGTGGAGCTGTCCCAAAAGCAAAGGTGTACACCACAATCCAATATCTTGTATCATTTTGCATAAATAAGCACTTGATAGCGATTAATTGTGATGCCTCACTCCTTTGGAAACAGCCCCTTAAAAGGGAAGTTGGTTAAAATCCAACGCGGTCCCGCCACTGTATTGGGGAGCACTATTACGTTGTTGCCACTGTCTCACGACGGGAAGGCTGTAATATTGCAATGAACCAGAGCCAGGAGACCTTGCCGCAGAGTATAAGCAGTATCAGCCTACGAGGATGGGTGTGCGATTACAGCAAAAGTGACCAACGATCACAACCAAGCTATTTTTCCATTACGCACTTCTTTCTCCGTGAAAGAAGTGCTTTTTACATTTCGAAAAAAGGTACACCTTTCAAATGAAAGAGGCGTGATTCTATGAATGGTTGTAAAAGAATTTGAAGGGAAGAAAACAGATGAAAAGAGTCGTTTTAAAAATCATTTATTTCGCATTGCTGCTTCTCATTGTTCCAAAAGTATCCTTCGCCATGCATATTATGGAAGGGTTTTTACCGATTGAGTGGGCAATTTTTTGGTGGGGAATGACCCTGCCCTTCCTCGTTCTTGGGTTCCGTTCGATACGTAAGAGCATCCAAGAAAACCCTGATACTAAAATGATGCTTGGTCTCTCAGGAGCGTTTGCCTTTGTTTTATCAGCTTTAAAGCTGCCTTCTGTTACAGGAAGCTGTTCACATCCTACCGGAGTCGGATTAGGTACGATTTTGTTTGGTCCATTCGCGATGAGTGTGATCGGATCGATCGTTCTTTTATTCCAAGCCTTATTATTGGCCCATGGCGGAATAACGACGCTTGGTGCAAACGCATTTTCCATGGCTGTTGTCGGACCGATTCTTGCCTATCTCGTTTATAAAGGGTCCACAAAACTGAATCTTCCTTTTTCGGTAGCTGTATTCCTAGCCGCTACAATTAGCGATTTAGGTACATATATGGTAACCTCGATTCAGCTTGCCCTTGCTTTTCCATCTGAAGCAGGAGGCTTCTATGCATCATTCGCTAAATTTGCCGGAATTTTTGCCATTACCCAGATTCCATTAGCTATTAGCGAAGGACTACTTACCGTGATTGTGATGAATTTCCTGAAAAAATATAATTTATCGGAATTAAAAGCACTTAGTGTACTTAAGAAGGAGGCCCGGTAATATGAAAAAAAATATACTGCTCATTGGCATTGTCATTCTACTCACAATTATTCCATTATTCATCCAAAAAGAGGCCGAGTTTGGCGGTGCTGATGGAGAAGCGGAAACAGCCATAAGTGAAATCGACTCCAGCTATGAACCGTGGTTCTCCAATATTTGGGAACCACCAAGTGGAGAAATTGAAAGCTTATTATTTGCCCTTCAGGCTGCCATAGGAGCTGGATTTATCGGTTATTTTATCGGCTGGACCCGGGGGAAACACAGTGGCAAAGAGAGGAAAGAAGATAATACCCATGCTTCTCATCGATAAATTTGCCTATATAAATCGTTTGAAAAAGATTCATCCGGCAGAGAAAATGTTCCTCTCTTTTTTTCTGCTGGTGTTTACTATAACCGTCAAAGATTTAATGGTCTCAATCATCACTTTTATCGTAATGAGTTCTTTAACTATTTTTGCAGCTAAAATCCCGTTTCGCAATTATGTGCAATTACTGCTTCTGCCTGTTTTTTTTCTTATTTCAAGTACAATCTCCATATTGTTTTCTTTTGCTCGTAAGGATCTTATCCTTCCTTCTTTCATTTGGAGAATAGAATTGGGCAAATGGCAAATATTCATCACCGAAAACAATGCCAGCACAGTTATTTCACTCGTCTTTATCGTACTTAGTAGCATCAGCTGTTTATACTTTTTAACATTAACCACCCCATTTCATGGGATCTTTCAGATTCTTCGCAAGCTGAGGATGCCACAGTTATTGATTGAAATAATTGAAATTACCTATAGATTTATCTTTGTTTTCTTAGAATCAGCTTTAACCATCTATCGGGCACAGCATTCGCGTCTGGGTTATCAATCGATTAAACAATCGATTCACTCGCTAGCTTTGTTAACAGCATCCCTATTTGTTACGGTTTTTCATCGGACTAAAGAGCTGACTGTTGCCATGAATTCCCGCTGTATCGGAGAAGAGGTTATATATTCAGATGATTCATACAAATTATCATTAAGGAGCTGGTTCGTTATTTTAGGTATCATCTCCCTTATCGTAATGGTCTATTTCAAGTTTGGAGGCACATTGTAGTGGATGAATTACTTTTTCATATCCATCAGCTTACCTATTCCTATGCGGATGGCACCTGCGCATTACATAATATTACTCTTTCGATAAAAAAAGGGAAAAAGATTGCCTTGCTGGGAAACAACGGGGCAGGAAAATCAACATTCTTCCTTCATTTAAATGGAATTCTAAAACCAACCTCCGGGAGCATTTTAATAAATGGTGAACCGATCAAATATGATCGTAAATCCTTACTAAGCCTTAGAAAAAAAGTAGGTATTGTCTTTCAGAATCCAGATTCCCAATTGTTTTCCGGCAATGTCAAACAAGACATTGCCTTTGGACCGTTGAATTTAGGCTGGTCTAAGGAAAAGGTCCATCAGCGGACTTCTTGGGCAATGGAACAAACAGATGTAACGCAATTACAAGAAAGGCCGATTCATTTTCTGAGCTTAGGACAGAAAAAACGGGTAGCCGTTGCTGGCATTTTAGCAATGGATCCAGAGATTTTTATTTTTGACGAACCAACTGCAGGATTGGATGCCTATTACTCCAAACAAATGAAACAGCTGCTTCATCAAGTTCATCAAGATAACAAAACCATCCTTCTATCAACACACGATGTCCATTTTGCCTATGAATGGGCAGACGAAATCATGGTGATCAGCAATGGAGAGATTCTTTATCATGGTGACCCTGTTTCACTTTTTTATGAGCAGGACATTTTGGACAAAGCTCACTTGGAAAAGCCATGGGTATTTGAAACAGCACAAATCATGAGGCAAAAACAACTGCTTCCGGAAATCACTTCAATGCCCCGCAACCGGGAAGAATTATTTGCCATGCTTCAAAACGATTAATCTATTGTTCGTTTTTTTACTTTTCACACTCTGATAAAAAAGTATGTTCATCATATCCATAACAGCCAAATATTGTATAATGAAATAAGAGCCCCTCCTAAAGGAAGTGTGGATAAATGAAACAATTATTTATAAAAACAGAGGTTCAGAGAGAATGGATCAATAAACTGGAACAGCATAAAGAATCGTTCAACAGTTTTTCTAAGGAAGTTGATGAACAATCAAGATTTCCTAGGGAAAATATCCAATCACTGATCAACATGGGTTATACGACACTTTCATTGCCAAAAGAATATGGCGGAGAAGGGATCTCTCTAACCGACATGGTCCTTTTCCAGGAGACTATTTCAAGTTACGATGGTGCCACAGGTCTTTCAATTGGCTGGCATCAAAGTGTCGTTGGCGAATTATACGAAAAAAAATTATGGGATGAACAAAAGCTAGGACGTTTTGCTGTGCAAGTCAGGAATGGTGCTTTAGTAAACCGTGCAGCAAGCGAAGAGCAGACCGGCAGCCCGACCCGAGGCGGTCGTCCTGGTACAATTGCTGTCAAAAAAGCAAAACAATGGGTCATATCCGGTCGAAAAGTCTTTACGACCATGTCTCCTGTCCTTACTCATTTTCTTGTAACGGCATGGATAGAAGAAAAGAATGGCATTGGGGTTTTTTTAATTGAAAAAGAAACAAAGGGGCTATCGATAGAAGAAAATTGGCATATGCTCTCCATGAGGGGAACAGAAAGTCATGATCTTGTTCTGGATCAGGTTGAAGTGGCAGAAGATGATTTCGTGGAGCTTTTTCAAGGTGCAAAAGGAAAATCTCCGAATGCCTGGCTCCTTCATATACCCGCATGTTACTTAGGAATTGCACAGGCTGCCAGGGACCATGCAGTTAAATTTGCCATCGAATATTCCCCGAACAGTATAACTGGCACCATTAGTCGATTACCAAATGTACAAAGCTTAATTGGACAAATGGATTTGGAGCTGATGAAGGCCCGACACTTTCTGTATAGCGTGGCTGACGCCTATGATGATCTATCCCGCCGTCCCTACATAACCAATGAACTCGGTGCTGCAAAGCATATCGTCACAAATTCGAGCTTGAAGATTGTTGACCTGGCTATGAGAATTGTCGGTGCCAGAAGTCTTCAGTTATCTAATCCGTTACAGCGGTATTATCGCGATATCCGTGCCGGACTGCATAATCCGCCAATGGATGATATGACTATTGCAAAAATTGCCCAGACGGCAATCAATGAATGGAATAATACAGAAAACTGAAAAATATTCAAGAACAACATTTGACAAGGATTGTTTTCCAAAGCCCAGTATGGTTTATGAAATGAAACAGAAGGCCTACTCATAGCAGACTTTTTGTTTCATTTCTGTTTTCCATTTTCTTTTATCAACCGTAATTCTTTTGATATATCATCGGCTGCCTGCTGTACTAGCTTTGTTAATTTAGGCAATGTATTTCTATTAACTCGTGAGATGGGACCCGCAATACTGACCGAGGCTATCACTTTTCCCAGGGGATGGCGTACAGGAGCGGCAATGGAGGTTACACCTTTATGAAGTTCCTCTATACTGATTGCATAACCTTGCTTTCGAATTTTGGAAAGAGTATTTAATAATTCAGTCGGATTCGTACATGTTTTCGTAGTAAATGCTTTTAAGCCCCTCTCAATCAATTGTTTAATGACCGTTTCAGATTGATAAGCAAGTAATACTTGCCCCGTGCTTGTACAGTAAGACGGGTTAGACTTCCCTGCATGTGACAAAAGGTGTACCGGATAAAGATTTTCGACTTTCAACAGGTACATCGCTTGATCATCTCTAAAAACTGCAATATGAGAGGACTCTCTAGTATCTGCTGTTAATTTCTCTAATACTGGTCGTGCAATCCGGCAAAGAGCAATTTTGGAAAGGATCGTATTTCCCATAGCTAATATAGATGCCGCCGGGCGGTAATATTTCGTATGGGGATCTCTTATGATTAACCCCTCCTGCATTAAGGTATTAGCAAGGCGGAATGCAGTGCTTAAGGCAACGCCTAATCTCCCTGAAATCTCGCTTAAATTCAGCTCTGGTTCACTTGTAGAAAATAAATTTAACAGTCTAAGGGAATTTCTTAAGGAAGAATATTCACGGCTTTGGGTATTCGTCTTCATACGACTGACCATTCCTTATCGGAAGAATTCGGAATGAATCCCAAATTTAAAGATATTTCATATCCAGCTTGGATAATAGCATCAATACACTCACCCATTTTCACCTCATTCATTCTTTGCCGTGTACCAACAATGCTCACCGCAGCCACCACCTCTCCTGAATAATCCCGGATTGGCGCTGCCAGGCTAATAACATCCTCATGCATCTCATCGATACACACTGAATACCCTTGTTTTCTGATCTGCTTTAATTGTTTTTTAAACTGCTCAGGAATTGTTACGCTATTCGGTCCCATTTTCGGCAGACCCGCATCCATAACCTGTTGAATAACTTCCTCCTTCTGATAGGCAAGAAGCACCTTTCCCGAGCTTGTACAAGAAACAGGATTTTTCCGACCAATGGACGACAAGAGTTCAATCGGTTTTTCACCTTGAATTTTTTTTACATAAGTGATTCCCATTCCTTCTAAAATCGCAATGTGGGCGGTTTCACCTAATTGATTCACCAAATTCCTTAACAACTCCTTCGCCTCCCGCTGAATTTCTAAATGGGCGGTAATTACCCCGCTCAAATATAATAACGAATAACCGAGACAATACTTATTTTGTTCCTTCTGCAAAAAACCTTCAGCTACCAAATCACTAACTAACCTGCTGACACTACTTTTATGGATCTGAAGTGTCTGAGCGATTTCCGTCACTCCCCATACCGGTTTTTCCTGGGAAAAAAGCTGAAGAATCCGCATTCCATTTTGTACTGATTGTAAAATAGAATTCCTGTCCTTTTTTGTTTTCATTAAATTGCACCTCAAAAAAGTATCATTTGTTTTGTATAGCAGAAACCATGACTATTTTTCTGAATATTTTAATAATAACATAAATACTGTAAATAGCTAAAAAAATCATTTACAAGGAGTTGGAGAGATGAAAACAAAAGTAGGAATTATCGGGGCAGGTCCGGCTGGGCTATTACTCGCCCAATTTCTTCATCTACAAGGAATTGAATCAGTTATATTGGAAAAAAAATCAAAGGAAAACATTGAAGGCACCGTAAAGGCAGGGATATTGGAGCAAACAACCATCGATATATTGAATGAAATTGGCGTTGGAGAAAGAATGAACCATGAAGGGCATTTTCACAATGGCATTCAAATTCAATTTAATGGTGAAAGACGCCGCATCGATCTGAAAAAACATACGAATGGGAAAAGGGTAGTTGTTTACCCGCAGCATGAGGTAATTATTGATTTAGTGAATGCTCGATATAAGAATGGACAAGAAATCTTATTTGACGTGGAAGATGTTACACTCCATGATATTGAAACAGGACAGCCAAAAATCAGATACCGGAAAAATGGGATTAATGAAGAATTATCCTGCGACTTTATTGCCGGCTGTGACGGCTTCCATGGTCCAAGCCGTCAGGCCATACCGAAAAATATCAGAAAAGAACATCTCCATCTGTATCCATACGGCTGGCTGGGAATTTTAGCTGATACTGTGCCTGCATCGCCCGAACTTATTTACTCACACCATGAAAATGGATTCGCCTTACTGAGTACACGCACTCCAATGCTGCAGCGTTATTATTTACAGGTAGACCCGTATGATGATTTAACAAATTGGTCAGATAATCAAATTTGGAATGAACTGCATGAAAGGACTAAGCTAAATGATGGCTGGACCTTAAAGGATGGTCCGATTCATTCAAAGAGCATTTTCCAAATGCGTAGCTTCATGCTCGAAACCATGCAATTCGGAAACCTTTTCATTTGCGGTGATGCGGCACATACCGTTCCGCCGACTGGTGCAAAAGGGCTTAATTTAGCCGCAACAGATGTACAAGTCCTCTCCCGCGGTTTGACGGAATACTATCGGGAGGGGAAAACTGATTTACTGAACCGATATTCCGAGATCTGTTTGCGCCGCGTTTGGAAGGCAGAGCGCTTCTCTTATTTTATGACAAAACTGCTCCATACGGATACTAACTATGACTCCTTTGAAAAAGGGGTACAATTAACAGAACTTGATTATTTCGCTTCTTCTTCTGCCGGTTTAACGACTCTTGCTGAAAACTATGTCGGTTTGCCGATTGAATGGGAAAAATCCGTTTCCATTCCTTCAGCAATAAATATATAATCATATTTTACAGCAGCGGCTCCGGCCTCAACTAGAGTCACTGCTGTAAAATAAAAAAACATGTATCATTGATTTTACTGTCAAATCCTAAATTTCAATTCCTGCTTCCGCAAATGTAACCATATTTTTCATCATACTGACTGCTGCGTCAACAATCGGAAAGGCCAACGCGGCCCCCGAACCTTCTCCAAGACATAAATCGATATACAGCATAGGCTTAATGTCCAAAAGTTCACTTGCTTTTTGACTGCCGATTTCTGCGGAGGCATGAGAGGTAATCATGTATTCCTTTGCTTTTGGTTCAATTGAAGCTGCAATTAATGCGGCTGCAGTAGAAATATATCCATCGATCACAACCGGTTTTTTTTGAGCTGCCGCTGCAAGCATGACGCCAGCCATTCCTCCTATTTCCAGACCTCCTACCTTTGCCAGAATATCGATACCGTCATTTGGATTCGGTTGGTTAACTTCAATGGCCTTTTTTATAACATTTGCTTTATGCTCCCGTCCCCCAGTTCCAAGTCCTGCTCCTCTTCCGGTAATGAGTAAAGGGTCGATCTTACCTAAAACCGCTATAATGGCAGTAGTCGGAGTGGTATTTCCAATCCCCATTTCACCGGTTCCGAGTAAATTGACTCCTTTTTTGATCTCTTCATTTGCAATTTCAATACCAGTCTCGATCGAGAGAATAGCTTCTTCTCGTGTCATTGCCGGACCCTTTGCCATATTATCCGTACCATACTTAATTTTTCGATTAATCACTCCGCAATTCGCCGGGAGGTCTGTTTTTATCCCTACATCCACACTGACAACCCGTGCTCCCGAAACTTTGCCCAACGCACAAACTCCTGTTGTCCCTTTCGGAAAATTTAAGGTTTGTGCATATGTAACCTCCTGGGGATTACTTGTCACCCCTTCTTCATATACACCATGATCACCGGCCATCACAATAATCGCCTTTTGATCTATCACAGGATAAAGGTCACCTGTAATACCAGCTAATTGAACAGCCAAATCCTCCAAGCGTCCCAGACTGAATGGCGGTTTAATCAGGTTATTTACCCTGTCTCTTGCTTTCTCTATCATTTCTTGGTCTAAGCTATCAATTTTCTTGATGGTTTCCTGCAATAAACTCATTTATTTTCCCCTTTTCTTTATGTAAATAAAGAAAGCCCGCAGTTTATTTACATCATAAATAAACTGTGGGCTTTTCCATCAACCACAATATATCAAGCCAATAGGCAGGTCTCCTGGCTCAGGTTCAACGCTTCAACAGGCCTTCCCGGATATATATTCCAGTGGCATTTTCTATGAAGCTCCCCCATACAGTGGCGGGACCGCTGAAGATTTCTACTTCATTCCCTATTCTCCCATTTGGGCACCTATTGCTTTTATTCTTTTCTGAATATAATTTACATGAGATATTGAGATTCGTCAATATCTATTCTTCTTCAATAAGAATAGAAAAACTGTGTAAAAGGAATTGGATGCAAGAATTACACTCTATTACTTATGTAATCATTCAAAACTCCTTTCATTCCTTTTATAGGATAGAAGGAGTTGTTCTTTATATCTAGCAATATTTAAATACTTAGCATGATTCTGTCTAAAATCAAATAAAAATTCAACATATTATGCTGTATAATTTTTTTGAAAATTAGTATAAAATAAGTCTGTGAAAGGGCTTTCAAACTTTTACAATGGGGATATCACGAATTAATAGTAAACTAGGGGGAATATGAAATGGGTATTTTACGTCTAGGAAGAGTACAATTAAGAATGCCTAACTGGGATGCGAGTGTAGACTATTACAAAAATGTCTTAGGATTGGTCGAAGTAGCCAGAGAAGACGATCTTGTATATCTTAAAGCTTGGGATGAACATGATCATCATAGTGTCATATTACAAAAAGCTGACACTGCAGGGTTAGAACATCTTGCATTTAAAGTTGAATCTCCTGAAGATTTAGACATGTATGAGAAAAAATTAAATGATTATGGTGTTGAAACAGCACGCATTCCGGCTGGAACACGAATTGCTGAGGGGGAAGCTGTTCGTTTCCAATTGCCAACAGAACAATATGTTGAATTATACGCTGAAATTGAAAAAGTAGGGAATGGACTTCCGCTCGTAAATCCGGCTCCATGGCCAGATGGATTAGTAGGGATTGCACCTCCTCGCCTTGACCATTTATTAATTGCCGGTGAAGATGTTGAGGGATCTACTAGATTATTTCAAGAAGTATTCGGCTTCTGTATGGCTGAAAAGGCTGTTTTGGAAGATGGAGAAAGTTATTTAGCAACTTGGTTATTTGTTACAAATACTCCGCATGATATTGCCATTATTAAAGGACCTAACGGAAAACTGCACCATGTTGGTTTCTTCCTTGATGAATGGAACGATATCCGCAGAGCTGCCGACATTATTGGTAAAAACAATGTTTCACTTGATAAAGGTCCTGTACGTCATGGTATAACACGCGGTACGACAATCTACTTCTTTGACCCTTCAGGTAATCGTAATGAAGTATATTGCGGCGGTTATATCGCTCATAAAGATAATCCTACTATCACGTGGACAGCTGACAAAATTGGCGAAGGAATTTCATACTTCGATAAAGATGCCGGTGAAAGATTTACAACGGTATTCTCTTAATTGAGATTATTTTGGTGACAATCAATGAATCAATTTCAAATAAAAGTTACACATCCGGATGAACGTACATTCATTGGTAAGGAGAACGAAACCATCCTCGATTCTTCTATCCGTACTAACGGCAAGATTAAAGTCGGCTGCAAAAACGGTGGATGCGGACTATGCAAGATTAAGATAGTCGAGGGTAAAATTGAACATGGAACAGCTTCCCGTTCTGTCCTGCCTCTTCATGAAGAAGCAGAGGGTTACGCATTAGCTTGCCGGGCTGTGCCTAAGAGTGATATCACACTTGAAGATCATTCGGGTGCACAGGCTCAAAAGTTTAATTATGTCAAAGCTGCCTTAAAAGCAGCTAAACATTCAAAAGAATTGGTCTAATTGAGTAGCGGGGGTGTTGCCCCCGCTACTCTCTCATACCACCGTGTATTCCCATCCATTTGTCATGATTGACCTTATCAATTGCATTAAGAAGTGCCTTCATAATAGAGAAGTCAACCTTATTTTATAAGCAAATGAATGCACGATTATCTTCTTCCGCTCAAAATCATTGCATTTCCCAATACTTTTTTGTTCAATAAGAACTTTGGCAATTTCATTTCTTTAGCAAGCTTATAGCCATTCAATTCAGACACATGATGTTTCTTTAAGACATTTAAGAGCTCTTTTTTATCCCCCAATATTTTTTCATCCATAAACAAATCTAAGAAGACAAATTCACCACCGGGTTTTAACACTCTTAATGCCTCTTTCATTACTTCAGTTTTATTTTCGCATTCTTTTACTTCATGAAATGTGAAAGGAAACACTTAACTGCTTCCTTTCACACGACAGACAGAGGAAGGCTGAACGTGACTCTAAATCGTTTTAAGAGTCCTTTTTAAAAACTCCCTTGTTCGCTCTTCAGTTGGATTATTAAATATCCGCTCAGGAGGCCCTTCTTCAGCAATGACTCCTTTATCCATAAAGACCACTCGATCAGATACTTCCTTGGCGAACCCCATTTCATGTGTGACAATTAACATTGTTAATCCTGATTCAGCCAATTCCTTCATGATTTTTAATACTTCTTCCACCATTTCTGGATCTAAAGCTGATGTTGGTTCATCAAACAGCATCACATCCGGTTCCATAGAAAGTGCTCTGGCAATCGCAACTCGTTGTTTTTGGCCTCCGGATAATTGCTTTGGTTTTGCATTTACATACTTATCCATGCCGACAACCTTTAAATACTTCATAGCGATTTTTTCAGCTTCTTCTTTCGAACGTTTCAGCACTTTTACTTGTCCAACCACACAATTATTTAATACATTATGATTATTAAATAAGTTAAACTGCTGAAAAACCATTCCTAGCTTTGTTCGATAGGCATTGATATCATGCTTATTATCTAAAATATTCTTCCCGTGATAGATAATCTTTCCCCCGCTTGGTTTCTCTAATAAATTAACACAGCGGAGTAATGTCGATTTCCCTGAGCCGGAGGAACCGATAATACACACGACTTCTCCCTTTTTTACCGAGAAATTAATATCCTTTAATACTTCATGGCTGCCAAATGATTTGCTTAAATGCTGAATATCAATGACTGTATTCATATATGTCCGACCCCCTTAATCACTTCATTCCTTTTTTTCTTGCCATATTATCAGGAGTCTCCACCTGCATTTGATTTCCCATCATAATCATATCGTAATTATCCGGGCCATCTATTTTTCTTTCAATCCAGCGTAATACCCTAGTCACAGTAAAAGTCATAATTAAATACAAAATACTTGCTACGAAGAAGGTGTCAAAATATCTAAAGTTATTCCCTGCGATGGATTTTGTCTGGAAAAATAATTCTGAAACTGAAATAACACTCAGTACAGAAGTATCTTTTATATTAATAACAAATTCATTCCCTGTCGCAGGCAGAATATTACGAATCGCTTGTGGCAATATCACATTTGTCATGGTTTGAAAATGATTCATCCCGATAGCATGTGCTGCTTCAAATTGTCCTTTATCAATCGATACAATTCCTCCTCGGACAATTTCTGACATATAAGCACCCGTATTAACGGATACAATAAAGATAGCTGCTGCAACACGATTCATGTCAACTCCAAAAGCTAAAGCAGAGCCATAAAAAATAACCATGGCCTGCACAATCATCGGTGTACCCCTGAAAAATTCGATATAAATAGAAAGTATTGCATTAGTCACTTTCAATACTGCCTTTTTTGCCCCATTCTCAGGCACAGGAATGGTACGGATCACTCCAACTAATAATCCAATAATCGATCCGACAACTGTTCCAATTAAGGAAATCAAAAGGGTCATCCCTGCCCCGCGCAGGAGCATCGGCCAATACTCCTGAATAATCGTTACTATCCACTCAAAGCTCATAATGATCCTCCTTATACATTACAAAACCGACTGCATATTGATGCAGCCGGCTTTACGCACAATTAATTATTTTGCTGCAGGCTGATTTTTAATAGCCGCATCCATAATATTGCTGCGATCTGCCTCTGTAATACCAGCTAAAATTTCATTAATCTTTTCTTTCAGTTCACTGTTTTTGTTGATCCCGACAGCAATGGCTGTATCATCGTCAGATGTTTTAAAGCCTTTAGTAAATTCAACCATTGCAAAATTCTTATTGGCCGATGAAGCACTGATTGCCTCAGGACGTTCTGAAACGTATCCATCAATGACCCCTGACTCTAAAGCAACCCTCATTGCAGGGAAATTATCCATTGCCGGTTGCTTTGCAACCTCTTTAATTTGGTCGATGACCGTATAATGGAATGTATTTAATTGCGCAGTTATTTTGGCACCTTTGAAATCTTGTATTGAGGAGGCCTTTTCAAATTCCCCTCCCTTTTTCACAACCATTACGAGATTGGATTTATAGTAGTTGTCTGTGAAATCAATGGATTTCTTTCTTTTTTCTGTTGGAGACATTCCGGCGATAATAGCATCAATTTTTCCGGAGGTTAATGCCGGAACTAAACCATCCCACTCCGTTTTGACAATAACCAGTTTTTTGCCTAAGCCTTCGGCAATCTTTTTAGCCATTTCCACATCATAGCCGCCTGCGAATTCTGCACTGCCTTCCATTTGAACCGCACCGTTGGAATCATCGGTCTGTGTCCAGTTAAAAGGCGGATATCCGGCTTCAAGCCCAACCTTAAACGTATCAGTATTACCATCATCTGCTTTACCTGATTGATCGGATTCTTCTTTTGCTCCGCAGGCTGCAAGCAATATTAAGGATGAAAACAACAACACAAAAAGTATCAAAAATTTATTTTTCATCGTCTATCACTCCTCCTATTTAGTATCTCTATAGAACCAAATTAACATACTACCCCGTACTTGCTGCGGTTACCTTTTTCCTTATAAGGATTGGATTCTACCATTGCGAACATGCTTCTAATTTAAGGACCTTTCATAGAGGGAAACTAATCATTCTATATTCAAATGAATGGCTGAAAAAGACACAAAAAAACCTGAGACGGGCTCAGGTCCTGATACTCACAGTTATCCCCAATCCTCTCTCTGCCCAAACGAGATAGCACAACTCAATAAACTGGGAATTTATTGAGACAGTCCTGCAGCTATGAACTGCAGACCCAGCATGAAATAATGAGATTACTGCATGCTTCGGCGACATTTCCTTCTCCTTAACATCATAGCCCTCTCAAACTCCGCAAAGGTTTGTTAAATATCGCAACCTCTACCCCACATCGCAAAGTGAGGCATTATTTAATTTTCATAATAAAACCGCTAATTTCAGCCTACAATAACCGATTCTATCTGTCAATAATATGTGTCTGGAAATTATATTTATATATTATATATTTGCTATTTTCTATTTTCTCTGTATTTACCTTGTTGATTGAAATGAATACGATTATTGATATCGATGCTTGGAAAAAACCGAGGGGGATTATTTCCCCTTGCAGTTTTCTTGAATCAGTCAACTACCGGTTTATGGTATATTATAAATGCAGCAATCATTATTCTTGTAACTGCTTACTTCTTTTGTGATAACCTTCGGAAACGAAATCATATAATTAGGAAAAAAGAAAAAATGAACACTTAAATCATTTAAAGGGAGACAAAGAATATGGAAAAATACATTTTATCTTTAGATCAGGGTACTACCAGTTCCCGTGCTGTTCTTTTTAATAAGGCAGGAAAAATCGTTCATTTCTCCCAAAAAGAATTTACGCAATATTTTCCGAAACCAGGCTGGGTAGAACATGATGCCAATGAAATCTGGGGATCTATTTTAGCGGTTATCGCTTCCTGCCTAACCGAAGTCAATGTTAAGCCTGAACAAATAGGGGCAATAGGGATTACAAATCAGCGTGAAACAACTGTTGTTTGGGATAAAAATACAGGGTTGCCTATCTACCATGCCATCGTTTGGCAATCGCGGCAGACCGAAAATATCTGTGAAGAATTAAGAGCCAAAGGTTATGAAGCAAAGGTCAGGGAAAAGACAGGCTTGCTGATTGATGCATATTTTTCCGGAACAAAAGTGAAGTGGATTCTAGATCATGTTGAAGGAGCAAGGGACAAAGCAAAACGCGGAGAACTACTGTTTGGTACAATTGATACCTGGCTGATTTGGAAACTTTCCGGCGGAAAAGCACATATTACCGATTATACGAATGCATCGCGGACAATGATGTATAATATTCGTGATTTAAAATGGGATGTTGAGCTTCTCGAGATGCTTAATATCCCGGCTTTGATGCTTCCTGAAGTCCGTCCTTCATCCGAAATATACGGTTATACAGCTAATTACCACTTTTTTGGATATAATGTGCCAATCGCCGGAGCAGCGGGTGACCAGCAAGCTGCCTTATTCGGACAGGCATGTTATGAAAAGGGAATGGCCAAGAATACATACGGAACCGGTTGCTTTATGTTAATGAATACAGGCGAGGAGGCTGTCCAATCCAAGCATGGACTATTAACAACCATTGCCTGGGGAATCAATGGAAAAGTAGAATATGCACTGGAAGGGAGTATTTTTGTGGCTGGATCGGCAATCCAATGGCTGCGTGATGGAATGAGAATGTTAAAAAATACTTCAGAGAGTGAAAAATATGCCTCAGAGGTTTCATCAACAGATGGTGTGTATGTAGTCCCTGCTTTTGTCGGTCTAGGCACTCCATATTGGGACAGTGAGGTTCGTGGATCTGTATTTGGGTTAACCCGGGGCACAACGAAGGAACATTTTATTCGAGCTACATTAGAAGCCCTTGCTTATCAAACAAAAGATGTTCTTACCTCAATGGAGGCAGATTCCGGGATTTCATTAAAAGCATTACGAGTTGACGGAGGAGCTGTGGCAAATGACTTCCTTATGCAATTTCAAAGTGATATGTTAAATGTTCCGGTAGAACGTCCCGGGATTCTTGAGACAACCTCTTTAGGTGCAGCCTATTTGGCCGGATTAGCCGTTGGTTATTGGGAAGGTCAGGAAGAAATTGCCCGGCAATGGAATATTGAAACATCTTTTACGCCCATTATGACAGATAAAGAAAGAACCTATTTATATACAGGATGGAAAAAAGCTGTTCATGCTGCAATGGCCTTTAAATAAGCAGGAATAGAGGGGCATGACTGACCGCCCCTTTCTTGCTATTGCATTTCTTCTGCTGGTTCCGCTGCCTTTTCCAATTCTAAAGCAAATTCTTCTTCATATCTCTCCTTTTCCTTTTCAGACCAATCAAATGCATCTGACATCAGCTCGATTACAGCTTTTTTCCATCTTCTCGCCCCATTTATTTGAAAAAACAAGGCTCCTGTCCGGCGGATAAAAAAATCCGCAGGTTTTACAATCATCTCATATTCAATAGCATACAGCACCTCTGCATATACATCTAAAGGAAGAGTATAACAGGTTTGCGGGTCATATGTGTGAGCGATGCGGATGATATGATTGATATTTGTTCCATAGCGATGTACAAGCCTCATGTATTGTTCTTCTGTAATTCCTGCGGATAACGCAGCCATACGGTGTTTTTCAACAAAAAAGGAAACCAAATGTGAGCCGCCAAAATGTCCACCTGAAACAGGCAGTTTTTTCGTCTGGCATGGTTTAAACGTAAGACCCTCTTCTTTTTCTAGCATCTGTGCCGCTACGTTCACAACATTTTCTGCCATTTTGCGATATCCGGTAAGTTTCCCTCCTGCAATGGTTAAAAGCCCTGAATCAGCGACCCAAATTTCATCTTTACGCGAGAGTTCAGATGGACTTTTTCCTTCTTCATATATAAGCGGACGCACACCAGCCCAGCTCGATTCTACGTCTGCCTCATGTATACAGAGATCAGGAAACATGCCCTGAATTACTTTAAGTAAATAACTCCTGTCTGAAACATTCATTCGGGGATCAATAGGATCCATCTCGTATAAGGTATCCGTTGTTCCGACATAGATTTTTCCGTCTCTGGGAATAGCAAACACCATTCTTCCATCATGAGTATCAAAATAAACAGCCTGTTGCAAAGGAAATTTTCCGCTGTCAAACACTAAATGAACTCCCTTTGTCAGAAGCAACTTTTTCCTGAAAGGCAGATGATCTTTTTCTCTCATCCTATCAATCCAGGGACCTGCAGCATGAATGACCTTTTTTGCATTAATTTTATAGCACTCTCCTGTCAATTGATCCTCTACTCTTGCTCCGGCAATCTTTCCCTGTTCATAGAAAAATTCAAGTGCTTTAACGTAATTAAGAGCCTTTACACCATGCGCCGCTGCTTCCTTTATCACTTCAATCGTCAAGCGTGCATCATCAGTCCTGTATTCGATATAATAGCCTCCTCCCTTTAAGCCTTTCCTTTTTAGAAGCGGTTCTTTTCTTAAAGTATCAACATAAGAGAGCATCTTCCTCCGCTCATCCTTCTTCACTCCTGCCAAGCAATCGTAAAGCCAAAGAGCAATAGACATTGTATTAAAACCAAAGCTTCCTCCTTCATATATGGGTAAAAGCATCCATTGCGGTGTTGTGACATGCGGGCCGTTCTCATATACGATGGCACGCTCCCTTCCCACCTCAGCTACTAATTTGAATTGAAATTGTTTTAAATATCGAAGTCCCCCATGAACAAGCTTTGTCGAACGGCTCGAAGTCCCCGAAGAAAAGTCCTGCATTTCTACAAGGCAAGTATTCATCCCCCTTGTAACTGCATCTAAGGCAATTCCACAGCCCGTTATCCCTCCTCCAATCACAAGGATGTCATACTGAGATTGAATCATTTCTTTTTGTATGATTTGACGCTCCAGCCCAGAAAAATTTACCATCCTCTAAAACTCCCTCCCTTAAAAGAAAAAAGATGCAGCAAACACAACGGTTCATCCATTGCTTTGTTACATCTCTCTCGGCTCTCCAATTAATCTATTAAATTACGTACAGATTTGCATCGTAACAAATCATCGACCGGCTTATCGGCCTCCGTTCCTAAGCAAATCGGTTTACATTACCATTTGGTTCAAAATACTTCCACATCTTTTCATTGGACGCCGTAATGGAAACAACCCCTGACTGATACGCCTGCTTCACTTCCTCTATCGCGTCAATGAATCCCCCGGCAAACACCTCCTATTTATGAAATTTGCAAAGGGAAGAAAAAATACTGGAACCTTCTATTTTATCGCTTAATAGGTCAATGAACCCGCAATGATCAATCCAATTGCAACGGATAAAAACAATAAAAACAATCCAGCAGCCTGATTATTCTCATCAATTGCCTGCGTTACATTGAATTTTGGCGTCAGCCATTCTACTAAATAAAAGACAATGATCTGAATAATGATGGCCACACTGCCCCAAATCACCATATCTAAAATATTAATTGAATTCGCTATGCTTGAATACAGGACAATACCCAGTCCTAAAATCCTTCCGCCAAACGCATATACAGCCGCCTTATTTCCATTTTTGATTAATTCAAATTCTTTATTTTTCGTAGTTACTTCAAATAAAATAATTCCAATAAATAATAACAATAATGCAACACCAATATACGATAATGTTGAAGTAAATAACTCCATAAAGCCCATATTCATCATCCTCTCTTTATTGTATCTTACGTTTTTTTCATTCCTATCGGCAGAAAATACGCATCATTATCGGTGATTTGTTTTCCTGCGCGAACACCTATCCCGCTTGCTTTACCGTTTATGAGAAAACAGCCTGTTAATAATTTTGCCTCCTTCATTCCTTTTTCTGTTTTCACCCAATAGGCTGGTAGATTAACATACTGCTGAAAAACAGGTGCTGAATCTTGATAGGTTTTATGAGCATCCTCCATTATTTTCTTTCTGCCCTCGAATACTTCCACTGTGTCTCCTTCCCTGCCGAAGCTAGGTTTCTTCACATACATGAGGCCTTTTTCAATAAAAGGTTCCTCTTCTAAATAAGTCGGTAAAAAGGATTGCTTAATCCATCTCTTTTCTTCCTCATTAAAGAAAGGATGATTTAATTCCATCATTCCCCAGATGACGGCCTGAATGGCCTTTGATTGTAGAAGAAATGCCGAAATAGGGTTGAGGATCGCCAGTTTTCCCGATGTAACAAGTTCCAATAACTGGGCCCCCACAAATTCCTTTGTAACGGGATCTTGATCATCAATAAGATGTTCTAATGGATAGGTAGGTCTGTAGAGGATGTCGATTTTACGCCCTTCCTCATCAAACATCCCTTCACCCTTTACAATCCTTAATTGATGCAAAGGAACATATCTCGCGGGGATCTGTGCCAATTCCATGAGGTAGCAGGCAGTGCCATGATCCTCTATATGGTCTTCATGCGATGTAAATACAACATACGGATCCGGTCTCTTTAATCTTACAGCTGATTCCATAATGGCCTTGCGAACAGCGCTGCCCAGCTCAACTTCCAATCCTTCATTCGGATTAACAGCACCGAAGTGATTTGTCATCATTCCATTTACGAGGAATACTTCCTTTTCAAAGGTTGGAGTATCCGAATTGATTTCTAGTACTTTATAGCCTTCATTTGTTTTCACCAGGTCCATTCTGGCAATGATTGATTCTACCAGCAAGCCTTTATAACGGACAAAAGGAATGATTTTTTTTGGCAAGTCAAGCTGTTCCAATGTTGAATCAGAAGTCTGCCGCAATAACCTTGCTGTTTTGAAAAAAATTTGCCCTGCCCTGTTTGCTGTCTCCCGGATTTCATTTATTTCTTCTTGTGAAATAGAACATAAATCGTATAACGCATATTCAGTCTGAAAAAGATCGGGCCAGAAATTCTTCACCTTTCCATATACTTCTTTACGAATTTGGGCAAACTTCTCTAAGTCATCAGATTGATTCATTAACCTCCAAATCCTCCCTTTGATCCAGTGCCGAAACCTGAGCTGCCTCCCTTAAAGGAACTGCTGCTTTTATACGTTTTATAGGATGAATCATTGTGCAAAGAGGTTTTCGAAGTATGGTATTTTCCTCCGTAATATGAATGACCATAATGACTTGAGTACTCATCATCACATTCCCATACTCCGTCATCAGAATCCCACTCCCATTCATCACAGGAAGGATCATCAGGCCTCTCGGGCTGAGACGATTCATTCGAGCAGTTCGTCATTGTGGCTATCACTGCTACGGAAACGATTCCTGTTAAAAGTAATTTCGTTTTTGACAAAAGATTTCCCCCTCGTATGTTATGTTTAGGCCCATTTTTAAGAGCCCATAATTTCCTACTAAAATATTACTTAGTTGAAGCCGCCAACTCAGTAAGAAGGCACATCCCCGAGTATCAAGAATACTACGCAAAGAAATACAAGGAAGTACCAAAACATCAGCACAAAAGAGCACTCGCTCTAAACGCAAGAAAATTTGTGCGTTTAGTCGATGCGCTACTACGCAATCACCAAATTTACACGCCGAAAAGGAGCGTAAATATATGACACATATGCGCTAATAAATCCTTTTAATCATTCCAGTAAATACCAACATTTTACTGGTCTTGTTTAGTGCTGCCTTTTTTCAGATAGTTGATCCTTGATAACCAAATAACTAATTATTTTATGCTTGACATATTACCGCAGGTCTATTCTAATAAAATTTTTTTATTTAGAATTTTTACATTCCGTTATATAGTATAAAGGAGAATTGCATGTTTGAGGAGTGAAATTATGAAGAAATTGTCGACTTTAGAATATCGCTTGAATGATGAAACAAACGAGTATCCAGCCATCTATCAATATCATAATCTGAATAATAGCGAAATATATTGCCGCAGAATCTGTGATTATTATATAAAAAACGGACATATTTTCCGCAAAACCTCTACTCTGCTTGAAGCAGACAAGTATGTTATTTATGTCGAAGAGGATTTTGAGGAAGAACTGTTTGACCTTACCCCCGTATACAAACAAATCACGCTGGAAATCCGTTACTGTGAGGAAGATTCACCTCTTTTATATACATATGATTTAAAATCTCATGAAGATGCCTTTTCTTTTATGGGAAGCGATTATCTTCAAATAGGAAAGAATGAATATGAAATCATGGCAACGGAAATTGATGAAGACCGTTCAACCTATGTCCTGTATGTAACAGAAACTGGTTATGCCTTTGAATAAGAAACACGGGCTGTTCCGTCTCAGCCCTTCTTTCTCTTTATTTACTTTTCTGAATAATATCTCTATTCTTAAAATTAATCTATTTTGAATTTTCATTTTTTGTTATAATAGCATGGAAGACACTTTTATCTGCGATGCCGTGAAAGCGTTATCAAATGAGCAATGATTGATTTTGAAGACAGTAACAAAAGAAAGCCCTTTAAAGAAAGGCTGTGTTAAATCTTGTTGATAACCTTAAACCGCCTTATTTGTATGGGTTCACTACGTTACTCGTGCCGAGTAAAACCCGCTCACGCCATACACATGAGGCTAGTATCAACAATGAACGTTAACAGAGCCTAAAAAAAAGTGCCTAATTATTATTGGCACCGTGTTAAGTCATATTTCTCCCAAATCCCTGTTTACTGGATCAATCAGCTATTTTCTTTAATAAAATGGTCAGTGAATCCCATTTTTCCATAATCAATTAGCAATTTTTCTTGTCACATTGGATTCATGCTGGATAAATAATCTTCTTCTCGGTCGTTTTTTGAATTTAATGTAGAAATGTCCATCGTACGCTTTGAAAAATCTTAACCCAACCAATTTGAATGGAGTATTAATTTCCCTCATCCCCATAATAACTTTCACGTTATTACACTCCTTTTTATATTTATATATGTGATAAATATCACTATTATATCGTAAAACTATTTATTTTAAAAATATTATTTTCATAATATGAAATTATTTAAATTATTTTTCAATATTAAATAATAATTTATTTTTTCCTGATTCTAATCATTTATAAAAAATGTCTAACCACTGTTAGTATATAGCAAATTCTCCCTATTCTAATTTTTCTGAATTTAGTATATTGGTACGAATTATCAAAATCTTTTAAAGAATATTAAAAAAACTATTGTTATAGAATATGTTTTTATCTTATAATCTGTTGTATAACATTATTTCAATAATCTTAGGAGGCAAATAAATGAAACCAGCACTAGAACAAATCACAATTAACACGATTGATCAAAACGCAAATCTTTCAAACTATGATGAAGCTGTCAATGAGATGAATTGGAAAAATGTTGAACAGCATTTTACATGGTCTAAAACCGGGAATGTAAATATGGTATATGAAGCGATTGACCGCCATGTAGACGAAGGAAGAGGCAACAAAAAGGCTTTCATTTATTGTGACAGCAATCGAAATGAAGAATATACGTTTTCAAATTTACAATCTTTATCATGCCGTTATGCAAACGGGTTGCGCTCATATGGGATCGAAAAAGGTGATCGGGTATTTATTTTCATGCCTCGTAGCCCAGAACTATACATCTCTATGCTTGGTATTATCAGAATCGGGGCCATTGCGGGGCCAATGTTCGAAGCGTTCATGGAGGAAGCTGTTAAAGATAGATTGTTAGACAGCGGAGCAAAAGCTGTTGTTACAACCCCTGAGCTTTTACACAGAATTCCGGTTGATGAATTGCCTGACTTACAATACGTTATTGTCGTTGGTGCAGAGGAAAAAACAGCTGATTATCAAATTTTATATAAAGATTTAATGGAAAATTCAGACGATTATACAATTGAATGGGTTGACCGTGAAGATGGAATGCTACTTATTTACACTTCGGGATCAACAGGAAAGCCAAAAGGAGTATTGCAGGTGCATGATGCCATGATGCATCAATATCTTTCTGGAAAATGGGTATATGATCTGCATGAGGACGATGTGTATTGGTGTACTGCAGACCCTGGTTGGGTAACCGGAACTTCTGCCGGTATGTGGTCACCTTGGTTAAACGGGGTAACCAATGTTCTTCGTGGGGGACGATTCAGTGCTGAAGAGTGGTTTGAAACGTTGGAAAGATACAAGGTATCCGTATGGTTCAGCGCCCCAACAGCTTTCCGGATGCTGATGAGCAACAGCAACGAATTGCCAAAAAAATATGACCTTTCTAATCTGCGCCATGTATTATCTGCAGGTGAACCATTAAATCCTGAGGTCATTCGCTGGGGAATTGACACGTTGAACTTGCGCATTCATGATAACTGGTGGATGACTGAAACCGGTTCTGCAATTTGTGCAAACTTCCGCTGCAACCCAATTCGTCCGGGTTCAATGGGCAAGCCACTTCCAGGTATTACAATTAGTATCATTGATGATGACGGGGACGAACTACCGCCAAATACAATGGGAAATCTAGCTATTAAACCAAAATGGCCGGCAATGGTTCGAACGATTTGGAACAATCCTGAACGATATGAACAATATTTCTTAAACGGATGGTTCGTGACTGGTGACTCAGCTTACATGGATCCTGACGGATATTTCTGGTTTGAAGGTCGTGTTGATGACGTCATTAATACATCTGGTGAACGTGTTGGACCATTTGAAGTAGAGAGCAAACTCGTAGAGCATCCTGCTGTGGCAGAGGCCGGGGTTATTGGAGTACCGGATCCTGTTCGCGGCGAAATCATTAAAGCCTTTATAACATTGCGTCCTGGCTATACTGAAAACCCTGAATTATTAACGGAAATCCGTAATTTTGTTAAAACAAAGCTTGCTGCTCATGCTGCTCCCCGCCTATTTGAAGTACGTGAAACGATGCCGAAGACACGTTCTGGCAAAATTATGCGTCGCGTATTAAAAGCTTGGGAGCTTGGGCTGCCAACTGGCGACTTGTCTACGATGGAAGACTAATAACCAATATTGTCCATCTAAAAATGTTTTTTTCCATAAGGTGCTAGGTATCCACCATGTATCCATATCCACGCAGATGATGTAAAGTGATATACAGTACAGGATGGTGGTGCCTGGCACCCTTTCTTTTGGAACAGCTCCCTTGTCCCCTATATTGCCAGTCAATGAATACTGAACGTTAGACAAAAAAGGCCAAGTTTTCCTTGGCCGAATGATGTTTATCTCCTTTCACGATGGCATAGCAGCAGGGTGAAGATGTGGGGAATTTATATAACAGCGCCTCCATCAATGCTAATGACAGCTCCTGTAATGAAGGAAGCTTCATCGGAAGCTAGATAGGCATAGCCGTTTGCAATATCCTCCGGGTGTCCCATCCTTTTCAGCGGAGATTTATTCTTCATTATTTCCAATACTTTTTCGGGCATTTTTTTCGTCATGGCAGTAGCGATAAATCCAGGAGCAATGGCGTTTACACGAATCCCATATTTTCCGAGCTCTCTGGCCCATGTCTTCGTCATTCCATTTATACCGAATTTTGATGCTGCATAGTTTGTCTGACCGAAATTCCCATAAAGACCAACGACTGAAGATGCATTTAAAATGACCCCGCTTTGCTGCTCGATCATTATCTTTGCTGCAGACTGCCCAACATTAAATACGCCTTTCAGATTAACGTCGATTACCCTGTCCCATTGCTCCTCCGTCATCTTGACAAGCTGTGCATCCTGGGTAATTCCTGCGTTATTAATGACAACATCGACCCGACCAAATTGTGCAACAGTATCATTTATAAATTGTTCAACTTGTTCTCTTTTCGTGACATCTGCTTCAAACCCAATCGCTTCCCCTCCCAATCTTTGAATGTCCAATACCGTGCGGTCTACTTCTCCTTGCTTGAGATCTACAATCACGACCTTAGCACCTTCCAAGATAAATTTCTTTGCCGTCACTTCACCAATTCCACCTGAAGCACCAGTAATAATCGCTACTTTATCTTTTAATCTCATTTACATTTCACCTCATTAGTTTTTTTCAAAACATCATTAAAATCAGAAATAAGGGAAATTAGTTGGAATAAGCAGCATACTATTCTTTATTAAACGCGCCATAGAAAGATTCGGATTAAGACACTTATAGGTTCACGAGAAGGATGTGAGAGGTAAATTGGAGTAATAAACAGTTTGATATGCAGTGCAGCGACCAGCGCATGGTAACATATTTGCGGGCATTTTTCTTGTATTCCCTTTCAAAAATAATAAAGAGAATACACAAAAGAAAAACAGGGTAAGGAAAGCAGCCTGGCATAATTCGGATTCAACCACAAAAGATTGATTTCGGGATCCATTATATTACTGTATCCCTCAAAATATCCGCATTAGTTGCTGCAGGGCGCCTCCTTTTCTGTTAAAAGAGTGAATGATTATTTCGATTGTAATGCATATGGTTTAAATAAGCTAAATTGAGATTGTTTGATTTGTTCAAGAACATCTTCATATACTTTTGTAAGCTCTTCACGAGCTTTCTTTTGTTGTTCTAACGTATCAATATATGTCTTTTCAAATTGATCACGTGAATTTAATAAAATATCGAAAGACGCTTTTCCTGGAAGAAAGGCAATGGTTTGCGACTTATGACTGATATCTTCAATTTTATTTAACAGCTCGGAATAGTTTTGTCCGCCGACTTCTTTTTGACCTTTTGCCAAAAGCTCTTCAAGATTCTCTTTCCAATCCGTTGCCAACTTTTTAGAATTTTCTTCAAATTGAAGATACTGATCACGTGTTCCTTGAATCCATTCCTTCTGACTCTTAATGACTTGCAGGGATCTTTGCTCGATTTCTTCAAGCAACTTAAATTGGTTTAACCATCCTTTGCAAAATACATCGACTACATTTTCAGCCTTTAGATCTTCTTTTCTTACAGCCATATTACCCTCCAAATTAATTTATTTTTCTTTTTATAAGGTCTCTTTTGACCTTTATATAAAAACTTGAACATTTGCCAAAACATCAACAGGTTCTGACAAATGTTAAGTTTCACAAAAAAATTTGTGCGGATCTAAGAGGTTAATTTTTTTCGTTATTTTCTTCTTTCTTGGCTGTAAATCCTGATGCTCCAAAGAATGAACTGTACATGTTAAAAAATTGCTGCAGGATTTTTTGATACTGTTCAAGCGACCCTGCCCAAATATCCAAATATTGCTCCCCGGCAGAAGTGATTGAATAAATTCGTTTTGCGGGGCCTGTGGAGGTTGTGTCCCATACTGAAGTGACCAACTCATCCTTTTCCAACTGTCTTAGAATGCGATAGAAGTTTCCTTGATCAATTGAGTGAAAGCCAAATTGAGTCAGCTTCTGCATCAATTCATAGCCGTGTGCATTCCAATTTTTGAGAAGCAATAGCAGTACTGGAATAAGTAAATTTTTTGGTGTACTGACTACATTGTCCGTTGCTTTTTTGTCTTGTTTTTCATTTTTGGCTACCAATACTATCACCTACAGATATGTGTATGACTGATATATGTAATTTACACCTATATGCTTTGATTGTCAACTGCTTTATTTTAAAATATATAATTATTTAATAAATTCATACCATTCTATCTATTATTGACAACATTTGCAGCTACTATGGACAGACCTTGTCTAACGATAGGGAATGACAAAGGAATTTTGTGTTTTTTTTTATGACTATTTCTTGCACATTTTGCTTACTATTACAGTAGTGTGAATGTTTTTTTGGCTGTGTGAAACGTCATTCATGCTCACACATCTATTTCATTTTTATTTAGCATTTGCTTTTTCTAGCTCTGTTAAACATAGTTGTTGATTTCCTTTTGAGGGGGACTTCGCTTTCCATAGCCGGTCGACGGACCTGCCTAGCACAATTCCTTCAGGATCTCGTTTGTCGCGCTTTTTCCGCAGAAGTATCATGCCATCTGCACCCATCAACAAGTTCATTCAATCAACAATGCTTTTTAACACAGCCCTTAAAAAAACAAATATTAGGAGATGAATTAATTGACACAACAATCATTGTTCGATCCGTTTGCATTTTGGAAGTCTTGGTATGACAGAACCGAAACACATTTAAGCGATCTGATTAATGAAACATTGCATAAGGAGTCATTTGCCCAATGGATGGGGCAGCTGCAAAGTGGAATTCTATCCTACCAGAAAATGCTTAATAGAACAGCCGATATATATTTAAAACAATTGAATATGCCCACGCGTGATGAAATTTCAAATATTGCTTCGCTCATTATTCATGTTGAAGAAAAACTTGAAAACCTTGACGAGAAGGTTGAAGATGAGCTGCTGGATAACTCTTTGACAAAAGAAGTAAATCACTTGAAAAACAGCGTCTCCAAATTAGAAAAAAAAATAGATCAATTTCTAACCATTATGTTGCAAGAAAAAATAGAAAAGTAACTTGTCTTCTTATAAATCATAAATTCACAAATATATAAGGGGGTATAATCGATGACATTTTCTTCTACAAATGATTTAGAGACATTAATGGAAACGTTGCCAGGAAATTATCAAAAGGAGATTAAACGATATAAAAGAGTCTACAATGTTCTCACTACAGATCCGGAACCGAAGGTAGGGCAAACACCGAAAGAGGTCATTTGGACAAAAAATAAGGCAAAACTATACCGTTACCAGCCATCTAAGCTTAAAACAAATAAAGTTCCGATTCTAATGATTTATGCCTTGATCAACAAACCTTATATTCTTGATTTAACACCTGGCAGCAGCCTGATTGAATATTTGACGGATAAAGGACATGATGTATATTTGCTCGATTGGGGTACACCGGGGTATGAGGATCGACATATGAAGATTGATGATTACGTCATGGACTACATCCCCCGCGCCGTAAAAAAAGTCCTCCGTATCTCAAAAACCAATGAAATTTCTATGTTTGGCTATTGTATCGGTGGAACCTTAACGGCAATATTTGCCGCACTGCATCCACACGTTCCAATACGGAATATCATATTTTTAACAAGTCCTTTTGATTTTTCAAATGCCGGCCTTTATACAAAATGGGTTGATGAACGTTATTTTAAGTTAGATCAAATGGTAGATACATTAGGAAATATTCCTCCTGAAACAATTGATTTTGGAAATAAACTATTAAAGCCGCTCGTCAATTATATCGGACCTTATGTCACGCTTGCTGACCGGGCTGACAATGAAGATTTTATTAAAAACTGGTCGCTTATGCAGAAGTGGGTCAAGGACGGAGTTCCATTCCCAGGGGAAGCATATAGACAATGGATTGGGGAATTTTACCAAAAAAATAAACTAATCAAAGATGAATTATCCATTCGGGGACAGCAAGTGAAGTTAAGCAATATTAAAGCAAATGTGTTAAATATTGCAGCAGATAGAGATCATATTGCCATTCCAGAACAAACTGAGAAATTAATGGACATTATTTCTAGTAAAGACAAAACCTTTAAGCTGATTCCTGCCGGACATGTTTCGGTCTCGGTTGGAAGAAGTGCTGTCAAGCATACCTATCCATTAGTTGAGAAATGGATAACTGCACACTCAAAATAACTACCTGCATGAATGGATTGTTATCCAGTAAAGAAGAGGCTATCCAATAAGGTGTCAGGCACACCACCAATGATCTATATTCACTGCAGCTTAATGCAAAGTGATACTAGATACTGTACGGTGGTGCTGACACCTTTGTTTTGGAACAGCCCTTCCTTTTGCCTATGGATTTTGAATAAAATACATAAAATTATGAATAATAGGATATTTATTGACCTATTTTCTAAAATTAGATTCCCTTTAAAAGTGTTTTGTAATCTGTTGATTTTTTCCATGCTTCATTTGGGATGAGCAGCGACTTTTGAACTGTTGAAATAAGTACGTTAAATATAAGTTCAATTCAAAGCCGTCTTCCCTAACAAAATGAGACCATTGAACTTTATGTTCTATCATCTTCTCCCCCCTTCTTTGCATTCTATATCCAATATCTAACATCAAGTATTCAACATAACGAAATCGTTGCCTGCTAAACACACGGCAACCTGTTAAATAAGTATCGGCTCCGCCTTCGCCAAATACTGTGATGACCACGCGCGTCATCCTCCTACTTACATTTTAAGTGTAAACGCTTACAGATTTCAATCATTTTCATAACACATGTTTCGACAGCACTTCGCGCAGTAAAACGAATATCCATTGATTTTGTTGAAAACACGCTAACCGCCCAGTCTTTAGGCATAAAAATGATCCTTATATGAAAAAATAAAGGAAAAACAGGATAAGGAGCAGAGCAATGGACGTAAAAAGGGCAGAAGAAATTCTTCATTCACCCGTTTTAATTAACGTAAGTTATCGTGGAATACCCGTTTATCTAACAGGGGTAAATTCAACAGAACAGACTGCATCGATCTTCCCCCTCGATAATATGGAACATGAACAAATGGTAGATGTAAATGGATTAAGGGAATTGGGACCATCCGTTTAACAGAAAGAGCTGTTGCAAAAGAATCCGTTTTTGCGGTGCTTTGCAACAGCCTGAATTTTAAACTATTTGTCACGCTAAATGAAAAGCAGACACCATTTTCGTTTAATCATGAAAGTTTGTACCGTCTGTAGTAGCGTTGATAATTCCAGCCCGAATAACAAAATCGCCAAAATGCTCCCCACTATTCCGTTCCTTTGCATAACGTGATAAAAGCATACGCAATTCGCTTAAAATCTCTGCTTCGCCAATGTTTTCACGGTACATTTTATTAAGGCGACTGCCATCAAATGCAGCGCCAAGATACATATTATACTTTCCGACAGCTTTGCCCATAAAGGCAATTTCCCCCAACCCAGGACGAGCACATCCATTGGGACAGCCAGTCATACGAATTGTAATTTCTTCATTCCTCAGACCGTTTTCATCAGTAATCTCCTCAATCTTATCAATCAATTTAGGCAAATAACGTTCAGATTCAGCCATAGCCAATCCGCAGGTTGGCAGAGCCACACAAGACATTGAACGGAGTCGCAGGGCTGAATACTGACTTTCGTTTGTCAAACCAAACTGCTTAATCAGTTCATCAATCTTTTTCTTTTTTTGTGTTGAAACATTCGCGATAATCACATTCTGATTTGTTGTCAAACGGAATTCTCCTGTATGCACCTTTGCTATTTCACGCAAAGCAGTCTTCAATTTATAGCCTTCAAAATCAGCAACCCGGCCATTTTGAATAAACAATGTATAGTGCCATTTTCCCCGAACACCTTTTACCCAGCCATAGCGATCGCCGTTACTATCGAATTTAAATGACTTGGCTTCGCTTAATTTCCAGCCAAGCCGATGTTCCAATTCTTCTTTAACCGTTTCTAAACCGAGACGGTCCACTGTATATTTGAAACGGGCATTTTTGCGGACTGAACGGTTTCCATAATCCCGCTGGATCGTAATTGTTTTTTCAGCAACCTCGACAATTTTATCAGGTGTACAGAAGCCAATGACTTTTGCCAACTGCGGATATGTAGCTTTATCTCCATGAGTGGATCCCATCCCTCCACCGATTGCCACATTAAAGCCAAGCAGCTTACCCTCTTCAATAATAGCAATAAAACCAAGATCATTGCTGAATACATCAATATCATTGATCGGAGGCACTGCAAGCGCGATTTTGAATTTACGTGGTAAATACAGGGGACCATACATAGGTTCCAGTTCTTCCACCTCGGGCGTTCCTGCTATCTTTTCCTCGTCAAGCCAAATTTCATGATATGCTCTTGTCCGCGGCAGTAAATAATCGCTTAGATATTTAGCATATTCATATACTTCTGCATGGATTTCTGACTGATATGGATTTGGCGTACATGTTACGTTACGATTCACATCTCCGCACGCAGCAATCGTATCTAAAAGTGTAGAATGAATTTGCTGAATGGTGCTCTTCATATTCCATTTTAATATTCCATGCATCTGCCACGTTTGACGGGTCGTAATTTTCAATGTTCCATTGCCATTTTTGTCAGCAAGTTCATCCAAGACAAGCCATTGTTCCGATGTTGCCACCCCTCCTGGCAGTCGAACACGAAGCATAAATTGATAGGCTGGCTCCAGCTTTTGCTTTTCCCTTTCATTACGCAGATCGCGATCATCTTGCAGATAGCTGCCATGGTGCTTCATCAGACGGTTATCGTCTTCCGGAATCCCGGCAGACATTCTGTCCAGCATGACTTCCTTCAATGTTCCGCGTAAATAGTTACTTCTTTCTTTAATGCCTTCCACATCGCTTGGAGGGCCGTCTGGTGCGCTTAATACTTTTCTCGCCATGATTATATAAAACTCCTTTCTTTAAACAGTGCTGATCAAACATGACAGTCTTTGTCACTGAACGTTCATACTAAAAAACGTTATTAATAAACATCCCGCTGATAGCGTTTTTTCTGTTTCAATTCATTTAAATAGTCCTCTGCCTGTTCCCGGGTTCCGCCGCCTTCTTTTTCAATAATTTCAAAAAGTGTGTTTTCTACATCGCGTGCCATCTTGTTCTTATCCCCACAAACATAAATAATGGCACCTTCTTCAAGCCAGTGATACAATTCCTGACTATGCTCTAGCATGCGATGCTGTACATACACCCTTTCATCCGTATCACGTGAGAACGCAACGTCCATTCTCGTTAATAATCCATCCTTCAACCATTTTTGCCACTCCGTCTGATAAAGAAAATCGGTGGTAAAATGCTGATCGCCAAAGAACATCCATGATTTTCCTTGTGCATCTTGTTCTTCGCGCTCCTGCATGAAAGCACGGAATGGAGCAACGCCTGTTCCAGGTCCAATCATGATGATTGGTGTATCTGAATTTTCCGGCAGTTTAAAGTTTTCGTTTGGCTGAACAAAAATCGAGGCGGTATCACCCGGCTCAAGGCGCTTTGCCACATAGCAAGAACATGCTCCCTCATATTCACGGTCATGTGCCTCATATCTTACAGCCCCAATTGTTAAATGAACTTCTTCCGGATTTGCTAAATGACTGCTGGCAATCGAATACAGCCGAGCTGGAATTTTCCTTAAGATGTTGACAAACTCTTGTGCCGTAACATTCCATGGACCAAAATCACGAACTAAATCCAGCAGATCGCGTCTAGCCATATACTCTTTGAATTGTTCTTTATGCTCAGATAATAAAAGTTCCTGCAACCCTTTGCCCTTACTCAAAGATGCCGCATGTTCCAACAGAGCCTTGGTTAAAGCAGTAATTTCAAAATAAGAGATAAATGCTTCTTTTAACGAAAGTTCTTCCCCTTCTTGATTAATAGTTACTTTTACATTAGGATCAAATTTTAGTTCCTTTAAAATCTGTTCAGCAAGCTCTGGATCGTTTTGAGGATAAATACCGAGTGCATCTCCCGGTTCATATGTGAGTCCGGAACCCTCAAGTGATAATTCAAGATGGTGTGTTTCTTTATTGGAACCGCGTCCATTTAAATTGATATTTTCAAGAACCTCTGCTCTAAAAGGGTTTCTCCTCGTGTAAACAGATTCAATGGCGGGAGTTCTTTCAGCCTTCGTATGGACTGCCAAGTCAGCTTCTTGCGATTTTCTTTCCCTGAAGAATGACAGGATGCCTTTAAGCCATTTATCTGCCTGTTCCTCATAATCAACATCGCAATCTATGCGTGGATATATCTGTATGCCTCCAAGTTCTTTTAAACGATTATCAAATTCTTTTCCTGTTTGGCAGAATTGTTCATATGATTGATCTCCCAAAGCTAGGACAGAATAATTTAATCCCTCCAGCTTTGGCACTCTTTTTCCATACAGAAACTTATGAAAGGAAATGGCATTATCAGGTGGTTCACCGTCACCATATGTACTAATGACAATCAATAAGTTTTGTACTTTTTTTAACTGATTGGTTTTGAAATCATTCATAGCCGATAAAGTAACTTCAAAATCCTGATCTGCTAAGGTTTTACCTATTTTCTTTGCTAGTCCCTGTGCATTACCTGACTGTGAACCGTAAAGGAGAGTTATTTGATTAGAAATCTTCTGTTTTCCGTCCTCCTTATGTAAGGATGCTACAGGCGTTTCCTCTTTTTCTAAAAGTTCCAAAGCGGCTGCAGCTTGCGGAACTGAATGCGGAGCAAAGGATTTTGACACTGACTGTGATGCAGCCATAAACCCGCAGAGCCATACTTTTTGAGAATCTGTCAGCGTCGGCAGGAGACGGTTTAAAAGCTCTGCCTGCTCCTGATTAAACGGACTGTTTAATACTGAAAGTTGCAACGAAATCCACCTCACAAATGATATAAACTGAATCGTATGTAATTGTCCCGCAAAAAGACTTTGCTGCAAACATACAACTCATAGTAAAGATTAATAAACTAATTAATTATAAAATAATATTAATTTTATTATTCTTATAAGTCAAGTAGGTTTAAGAGAATCTGCTTTTGAAAAGGCTTATTTAATAAAGATCTTACATAATAATAGAACTTTATCAGAAATCCTATCATTAGTAAAATAAATAATAATAATAGTAATTATTAGAATTATTAATAACATAATAGATCTCCCAGCTAAAAAGATAGGAAAAGGGGACAGCATAATGCCGTCCCCTTTTACGCACCTTCTATGTTCACTCTTCCTGAAAAGAAAACAGCCCCACCGCCCATATCAGCTAAGCGATCGGGTGTTAAAGAGTTTACCAGCTGATTATTTTCATTTTTATTCTCCCACAAACCTTGAGTAACTACTACACCTTGTAGTACCTCTTCCCCAACTGACACCTTTAAAATGCATTCTCCACGATGATTCCAAACTTTAACGAAATTTCCGTCTTCAATTCCTTTAGCGGCTGCGTCCTTTTGATGCATGTGCAACGTAGATTCTTTCTCCAGCGATTGATGCTTTCCATTATTTGCAAAGGTAGAGTTTAAGAAATTATGATTCGGAGCAGAGATAAATAGAAATGGAAAATCCCCGTCTTTTTCAAGCGGTACATAGGAAGGTAAAGGAGGATACCCTTGTTTTTCCATCCTCTTTGAGTACAATTCAATTTTTCCGCTTGGGGTTTTGAGTCTTCCAGGAAACAATGGTCGGACATCCGCTTTCACATATTGTTCCTGAACCAGTTTTTCAAGGCTTATTCCATTTAAAAAAGGATTCCCAGGGTGATTGAGCGCTTTTTCGATCATTTCTGCCTCTGTCTCTTGAAATTCAGGTTCATGAAAGTCCATGCCCTGCGCCAGTAGTTTAAATACCTCTACATTGGATTTAGCTTCACCATATGGTTCAATGATAGGCTGCTGAATTTGCATATAATGATGCCAATAAGAACAATAAAAATCGGTATTTTCAAAAGAAGACGTGGCCGGTAATATGATATCAGCAAACTTTGCCGTTTCAGTGATAAACAAATCATGCACGATTAAAAATAAATCTTTCCTTGCCAGCCCCTCCCTCACTCGGCTGCCATTCGGCGCCACAACGGCTGGATTGCTGCTGTAGACATAAAGAGATTTAATTGGAGGGACAAATGAAGTTAAAGCTTCACCGATCCGATTCATATTAATTCTTCTTGTCTTTTTATTTTGCAATAAATCATGCCGTTGCAGGGCTTTTGCATTATAGGCTAAATAATCGGAGTTACTTTTGAGCACTCCTCCGCCTTTTATTAGCCATTGACCTGTCAGTGCCGGAAGACAAGCTATTGTCCGGACATTCATCCCGCCATTATCATGATGCTGTAACCCGTTTCCAATCCGGATGAAGCTTGGAGAGACTGTACCATACAATTTAGCAAGCTTATAAATATCCTCAACAGGTACACCGGTGATTTTCGAAACAGTATCCGGACTGAACTGTTTGACATGTTCTCTTAATGCTTGATAACCTTTCGTGTACTGCTGCAGAAAGGAGTTATCTGTCATGTCTTCCGCGAATAAAATATGCATAATGGCTAATGCAAGAGCAGAGTCTGTCCCAGGGATAATCGGGATAAACCAATCCGCAAAATGAGCGGTTCGATTTTTGTGAACATCGATTACAATAATTTTGGCGTTGTTGTTTTTGCGTGCCAGCTGTGCCAAAGCTATTTGATGCATATTAGTGCTGACAGCATTAATTCCCCAAAAAATAATAAGCTTTGCATGGACCGTATCTTCGGGATCAATCCCGAAGCTTCCGCCCATTGTATATTGATATCCAATGGTTCCAGCAACAGAACAGATTGTCCTCTCCAACTGTGACGCACCTAAACGGTGAAAAAAGCGCCGATCCATGCCCTCTGCATTAAGATTCCCCATATTTCCGTAAAAACTGTAAGGCAGAATACTCTCGGGTCCATCCTCACGGATTAGCTTTTTCCAGCGGGATGTAATCGTCTCGATCGCTTCATCCCACGTAATCCTTGTAAATTTGCCTTCCCCTTTATTGCCAATTCGTTTTAAAGGATATTGCAAACGTTTCTCATCATAAATCCGCATATGGAAGTTTCGTACTTTATTGCATATCATGCCTTTTGTCACCGGGTGATTTGGATCCCCTTCGATTTTGACGATTTTTCCATCCTTTTTATGAAGAAGAAGTCCGCATTGATCCGGACAATCAAGAGAACAAACTGAAGGAAATATGCCATTTGACTGATGTATATAAGTCTGCATCTATAATCACCTTTTTTCAAAAAATTCACCCTGCATAAAGAACTATGCATAATCTCTAGTTTGAACCTCTCATGACTAAAGCCATGAGATTCTTGGGAAGAGAGCATACTCGATTGATAGTGGCATACACTCCAAACATCGGTTTCTCTTATTGAACGGCTATACTATCCACTTCTTTCAACCAACAAGTAGATTCCTCTTTTTTCATTTTGCGAAGCATAGCGGAACATGAATGGTAGGACAATCCTTTTCCTGTCCTTGAGTATTCTTCGTTCCATAGATTCAAAAAATAGTTATAGATAAACCTTGAACAACCCATTGTCTTAGCCATAAGAATGTCTTGCTTTTTATTTGGATAGATATGGAATTTGTAGGCTTTGTGTCGTAGCATAGCATTCACCTCATTTCTTTTTCTGAGTTTGAATGTACTGGCGAATATGTTCTTCTATATTTTCGTTTACATTAGCCACAAAATAGCTAGGATTCCACAAATGCCCACCCCATAGACGTTTTTTCAACTCTGGGTGTTTTTTGAATAGAAATCGAGCGGAAACCCCTTTAAAAGCTTTTACAACACTAGGAATATAGTGTTGCGGTTTACAGTCAATGAACAAATGGATATAGTCTTTGTCCGATTCCATTTCAAGAATGGTGACATCGTTATCTAAAGCAATCTATTTTAGTAGTTCTTTAACATCCGTATCTATTTGACCTATTAGAACATCATGACGGTACTTTACACACCAAACTAAATGATACTGAATTGAATAGACGTAACCACGTCCATAATGGATTCCAGACATAGAAAAACACCTCAAAAATATTTTAACATACGTATTATGCTGCCTCCATCTTTAAAGGTGTTAATATTTTATATTTAAGTTAACATACGTCGGTTGATGAACAGAGCTAAAGCTACGCTTCAACCGAAGCCGTTTCATCTACACGACTGAAGTCGCGAATATTCTCGGCTAGTTGATAAATTTTTCCTAGTGCTCACACTGTTTCTCCATATTTGTGTGCTGTATATCATCCAATAAAACCAATTTCCAGCCTAATGCCGGAATGTTGTTTTCTGATAGTTAGTATTATAAAATAGTATTAAACTTATTAATCTACTATGAATTATTTCTTCCAGTTTTTATCCAATGAAATTCAACAGGAAGGGCAGGAACTTTGATGAATATTTATAACTCCATCCTTGATTTAATCGGAAACACACCGATTGTGAAATTAAACAAATTACCGGATCCTGATGGTGCTGCTGTTTATATGAAGCTGGAATCCTATAATCCAGGAGGAAGTGTAAAGGATCGCGCAGCATTGAATATGATCGAGTTAGCAGAGGCCGAAGGAAAGCTGATTCCAGGAAAAAGCACCATCATTGAACCAACCTCCGGGAATACCGGGATCGGCATTACCATGGTAAGTGCGGTAAAAGGTTACCGTTGTATGATTACCATGCCAGACAATGCTACCGCAGAACGAATTAAAATAATGAAGGCATACGGAGCAGAAGTGATCCTGACTCCAGCTCATTTACGTATGCAAGGTGCAATTGATGAAGCGAACCGTCTAGCAAAAGAACTGCCAAACAGCTTCATTCCCATGCAATTTGAAAATCAGGCTAATGCTGACGCACATAGGCTAACCACTGCTGTTGAAATCTTAGAAGCATTTGACGGGCAATTAGATGCATTTGTCCTGACTGCCGGAACCGGCGGGACGGTTACAGGGACTGGAGAAGAATTAAAGAAAAGAATGCCGGATTTAAAAATATATGTTATTGAGCCTGCCGGTTCACCCGTTTTATCAGGCGGCAAACCAGGTTCGCATCAAATACCGGGAACCGGTCCAGGATTCATACCAACCATTTTAAATCAAAAGGTATATGATGAGATTCTTCTTATTGAGGATCAGGAAGCCCAAATGATGGCACGAAAGCTAGCGGCAGTCGAGGGAATTTTTATTGGTGCATCAGGTGCTGCATCTGCTTATTTTGCCATTGAGATTGCCAAGAGATTGCCTCCATCTGCAAGAGTACTTTGTCTGGCTCCTGATACAGGGGAAAGATACTTATCATCAGACTTATTTCCCGGATGAATATCTGATAAACGACAAGCTTTTCATCTCTTGATCTATATCATAGAAATGATGAAACTCATGATTAAAGCGTTGGTCTTTAAGGGATTTCTATATCCCGGCATTCTACTTATTTTTTGCCGGTGGTCTAAAAAACGAAACCTTTTTTCTTTTCATCCGTAAATATGATCCATGTCGGTGCGATGTGAAATCACACTATATGATAAAATATATGTACTCACTCATACTAAAATTGATGGAGGGAAAATTTTGAAGAAACTTATTGCAGCACTGTTTTCGGCAGTTCTTATTTTATCGCCTGTCGGAAATGTCCTTATCAGCGATGAATCCACAACGGCTGTCGCAAAATCATACAAATCCGGAAAGAAAAGCTTCAACACAGGTCAAAATCGTTCTGACAGTACTATAAATTTCCAGAAAAAAGACCATACGACCAACTCAAAAGTTCAAAAGTCAACAAAGCATAAATCAGGCGGTTTTTTTAGTGGAGGTCTTATGAAGGGCCTTATGTTGGGAGGATTAGCCGGCCTTCTGTTTGGCAGCCTATTTGCCAATATGGGAATATTAGGTTCCATTCTTGGCTTAATGGTAAATGTAGTAGGAATTATTATTTTAATCGCTATCATTCAGAGGATTTTCTCCTTTTTCAAGTCTAAAAAGAAAAAAGAGGCAACCCATCCATGGAGAAATTAGTTCTTTCAGAACAAGACATCATTAATGCTCTTTGTGTATATATCTCACGAAAAAAGCAGATTAAGCCTCAGGAAGTGGAAATTGAGCTTATGTATGATGATGATTATGGATACTCGGCGGAAGCATTCGCAAGCGGAAGAAAGCAGATTTTAATCACTACTAATATTATTGAAGCCATCCGCTTATGGCTAGATGAATACCTTCATCGAGATCCTTATGCCGGAATTAGGCTTGTTCTAAATGATAACGAAGGAATTATCGCTGAAATTCATGGAACATAAGAGCAGATAACAAGCTCACTAAAAAAACAGCAGGGCGGAATCATACCCTGCTGTTTTTATTGTATTTAAAAGTGTTTATTTCACTTCCATTATAATCGGCAGAATCATTGGTCTGCGTTTTGTTTTCTCATATAAGAATTGATTTAGGCTGTCACGCATATCCTGCTTAATGACAGTCCAATCAAATGTATCTCTCGATATACTCTGTTCTACGATATCACGCACTCGTTTAGATGCCTCATCCAGCAATTTTTCCGATTCACGTACATAGACAAAGCCTCTCGTTATGATCTCCGGCCCGGCTGATATTTTCTTTTCCACTCGATTTAAAGTCACCACTACGATAAGAATTCCGTCCTTGGAAAGCAGCTTGCGATCTCTTAACACAATATTTCCTACATCGCCTACTCCGCTTCCGTCAATCAGCACATTTCCTGCTGGTACCTTTCCTCCAACCTGAATCCGGTCGTTATTGATTTCTACAACTTCGCCTTTTTCAGGAATATAAATTCGATCATCCGTCAGGCCGCAATCCTTAGCCACTTTTGCGTGTGCCTTTAACATTTTGTACTCGCCATGAATCGGAATAAAAAACTTTGGATTCATGAGATTAATCATAAATTTTAATTCTTCCTGGCTACCATGGCTTGAGGTATGATAGGCATTTTTCCCAGCCAATACGATTGCTCCTGCACGAAACAGCATATCTACAGTTCTCGAAATAAATAATTCATTTCCTCTTATCGCTGGAACAGCAAATACAACCGTATCCCCCTTTTGTATATTGACAAATTTATGCGTTTGTTTTGCCATCTTCTGCAATACATCAATAGGCTCTCCTTGGCGGCCTGTTGTTAAAATAACGATTTCATCATCCGGGTAATTACGAATCTCCGATAATGGAATAATAATTTCATCATGTACATGTATATATTCTAGTTTAATGACAATATCAAAGATTCTTTGCAGGCTCTTGCCCACCAAAGCAACTTTTCGTCTGCTTTCATAGGCTGCATCAAAAATATGCTGAATCCGATTTAAATCGGACGCAAAGCATGCTGCGATTATGCGCCCTTTTGCATTATAAAAGGCATCATTCATTTCCCGAGCAACAACCGCTTCGGAAGTAGTATATCCAGGTCTTTCAGCTTCTGTACTATCTGATAACAGACAAAGAACACCCTTTTCACCGATCTTCACCATTTTCCCTATTTCAGGTTTGTATAAATCATCTGCAGACTGGTCAAATTTGAAGTCACCCGTATGAACAATAATTCCTTCCGAAGTATGAATACAGATGGCAACTGAATCAGGTACACTATGATTCGTTTTAAAAAAGCTGACTGAAGCCGTATCAAATTCAAGAACCGTATCAGAATTAACTTCAACAAACCGCGCTTTACCCGAAAAATCCTGTAGTTTCATTTTCACCTTGGTTAATTCAATCGTTAAACGCGTTGCATAAACCGGTACATCAATCTGCCGCAGCACATATGAGAGCGCACCGATATGGTCCTCATGACCATGTGTCAAAAATATTCCTTTTACTCTATGCTGATTTTGGATTAAATAGCTGATATCAGGGATTACGATATCAATTCCGAGCATTTCATTTTCTGGAAACATTAAACCAGCGTCTATGACAAAAATATCTTCATCCACTTCAACTGCGTACATATTTTTGCCAAGTTCCCCAACTCCCCCTATTGCTATAAGTTTAATGCTTTTATTTATTTTTCTTTTCAAGTCCAATCCTCCTATGTAGTATTAAGCCGATCGAGATCAGATATTTCCATTATACTTGAAATTAGAAACCCTTTACAACATTGAAATGCGAAAGTACTCTGTTCAATACAAGAGCAGTACTTAAGAGTAATAATAAAGCCAGCTAGTTTTCCATTCCCAGCTGGCTTTAGATTAACTATTAATTTTTCTTTGTAATAACTCAAATAGACGATTGCGCTCCTGTTCTGTTAGAGGAACAAGAGGCAGACGAACTGAACCTACATTTAATCCTTTCAACTGCAAAGCGGTTTTAACCGGAACAGGGCTTGGTGCTTTGAACAACGCTTCCATTATCGGCAATAATTGCTGATGAAGCTTTGCGGCCTCTTGAAGATTTCCGGATAGAAAAGCTGTAACCATTTCTTGCATTTCATTGCCAATCACATGCGAAGCAACTGATACAACACCTGTACCCCCAATAGAGAGAACTGGAATTGTTACCGCATCATCCCCGCTGTATAAGTAAAAATCAGCCGCTGTATTGGCGATGATTTTCGCCATAGCATTTAAATTTCCACTGGCTTCCTTTACGGCAACAATATTATCAATTTTTGATAAACGGATGATGGTATCAGCGTCAATATTGACGGCAGATCTGCTGGGAATATTATAAACCATAACAGGCAGTGTTGTGTTTTCAGCAACTGTTTTGAAATGATGGTATAAGCCTTCCTGATTCGGCTTACTGTAATAAGGAGCGACGAGCATGATTGCATCAACACCCAACTGCTCCGCCTTTTTTGTCAGTTCGATGGATTCATAGGTGTTATAATTTCCCGTCCCAGCAATCACAGGAACCCGCTTATCCACCACTTCTACCACATGCTCAAATAAGGCTAATTTCTCTTCTTTAGACAATGTAGGCGATTCCCCGGTCGTTCCCGCCACTACAAGAGATTCCGTTCCATTTGCCAGTAAGTAATTGATTAATTGTGTTGTTTTAGGAAAATCAATATGGCCTTTACTATCAAAAGGGGTCACCATGGCTGTCGATATTCTACCAAAAAAACCCATAATTCCACTCCTCTCGAATCAGCTACACGGATCCGAACTTATTGTATCTCTTTTTCAAGTTCAAACGCATCATGCAAAGAATTGACGGCAATAATCAAGTCATCCTGCTTTACAAGCACCCATATCGTTGTATGACTATCAGCTGATTGAAGAATTCGTATTCCTTTCTCAGATAAAGCTCCGACAATTGTAGAGGTTACCCCAGGAACACCCGCCATTCCGGCTCCAACGATGGACACTTTTGCACAATCTCTTTCAATAATCGGTTCATGTCCCAAAGCACGCAAAACAGCAATCGCTTTCTCTGTCATCTCAGCTGACACAGTGTACACTACCTGATTAGGAGAAATATTGATAAAGTCAACGCTGATATTTTCACCCGCCATTCCTTTAAATACCTCTGTCTGTAAATCATACTGACCCTTTTTGGCTAAAACCTTGATCTGTGTGATGTTAGATAGATGGGCAATCCCCGTTATCATCCGGTCCGCTACGGTACTCTCGTGATGAAACCGGGTATCCATTGTCACCAATGTACCTAGATGATCGGAATATGTTGAACGAATTCTAATGGGTACTTTTGCCTGCATAGCAATCTCCACAGCTCGCGGATGGATCACTTTTGCCCCCTGATAAGCCATATTGCATACCTCAGTATATGTGATGACAGGTAATGGCCGTGCATTTTCCGCAATACGCGGATCTGCAGTCATAATCCCCTCAACATCCGTAAAAATATCAATGTATTCGGCATTTAATGCCGCACCAAGGGCAGATGCTGATGTATCGCTTCCGCCTCTACCAATTGTTGTTATATCTCCATTCCTCGTTTGTCCTTGAAAACCGGCAACTACAACAACATCATGATTGGAAAGTTCTTGCAGCAGACGATCACACTTCATTTCAATAATCTTGGCATTCGTATGGTCGTCATTGGTGATAAAACCAGCCTGTGCTCCAGTCAATGCCACAGCCCGAATGCCATTTTCCAGCAACATATTCGTAAACACGAGGCTGGAGATAATCTCGCCGCAAGAAAGCAATAAATCTGTTTCTCTTTTACTAATCAATTTATCTCTTCCGTTAACTAGTGACAGCAGTGTATCTGTTGCATAGGGTTCTCCTTCACGCCCCATTGCCGAGACCACTGTAACAACCTTATAGCCTTCATCCAAGGCTGATTGAACATGTCTTTTTGCATGGCAGCGGCTCTCATCATTCCTTATGGAAGTCCCGCCGAATTTTTGGACGATAATTTTCATCGTAACACCTCGAACATCTAATAAAGAAATGGACCTTTATTGTATCTCTTCTATCATATTTCGTTATTACGAGTATGTGCAAAAAATAAAGATACGATTTGCTTTACTTCGTCTTTATTGACATTCATACATGATCTTTTGCAACGGAAAGCGATTATTTAACCAATCCCAGTTTAATTAGGCTTTCCGCAATTTGTACAGAGTTCCATGCCGCTCCTTTTAATAAATTGTCGGATACAACCCAAAGGTGGAAGCCTTGCTCAACATCCAAATCCTTACGAATGCGACCGACAAATACATCATTGCTTCCAACACAATCTGCCGGCATTGGATAAATTTGATTAGCCGGATCATCCTGTAACACGATGCTAGGAGCATCCTTCAGCAGATCCTTCAAATCTTGAGCTGTCACGCCCTCCGTGCCAAGCTCAAGATATACGGATTCGGAGTGACCGACCGCTACAGGAATACGAACGCATGTTGCAGCGACACTTAATTCAGGCATATGCATGATTTTTTTCGTTTCATTAATCATTTTCATTTCTTCATAAGTGAAACCATTCTCAGTGAAAACATCAATTTGCGGAATCGCATTAAAAGCAATCTGATAGTGCTTTTTATCGCTTCTTACAGGTAATACAACTGGTTCAAAAGGCTCATTATTTAAAATAGCTTTCGATTGTTCCGTTAATTCCTCAATAGCCACAGCCCCGGAGCCTGAAACCGCCTGATAAGTAGACACAATGACTTTATTTAATCCATATTTTTGACGAATGGGTTCTAACGCAACGACCATTTGAATCGTAGAGCAGTTAGGGTTAGCAATAATGCCGTTATGCTTAAATAAATCCTCTTCATTGACTTCCGGAACAACAAGTGGTGTGTTTTTATCCATACGGAATGCACTCGTATTATCAACCACAATTGCACCGTGTTCTACAGCTGCGGGTGCAAGAGCTTTAGAAACACTTCCTCCTGCACTGAATAATGCAATATCCACTCCTTTAAAGCTCTCTGGTTTTGCTTCTTGAACAGTATATTCTACACCATTCACTTCAACTTTTTTTCCTGCGGAACGTGCAGAAGATAAAAGAGTTAATTGTGAGATTGGAAATTTTCTGTTTTCCAGTGTTTCAATAATTTGTTGACCTACTGCTCCTGTTGCTCCGACTACTGCTACATGAAATCCTTTTTTCTGTTCCATCCTGTGATCCCCTTCCAATCGGTAAAAAATTAAGACTCTTTATCATAAAATATTTTGACAGCTTAATTTTATCGAAATTATACGAAAATGACGGATATTAGGCATTTTCTCGTATTAAATGGATCGATGATGAGCAATGCTCGTTTATTTGCCGTCATAGAAAAGCGGGCGACTCTTTTTAAATCGCCGCTTTTATTATTTTAACACTTATTTTAACACATTCCACTCCAAAAGAAGTATACTTTTATCGGAAAAACTAATTTGCATCTTTATATCTTTCTACTAATACGGGTTGAATCTGTTTCCCTGCCAGTGCAGCAATAACTGTATCAAGCAATAATGGCATTCTAGCAACCATTGAATTCGGTTTTTCGATCGGATCATCCTGACCAAAGGGAATAAAATAAATATTCTTGACGACCATCAGTTTCATGATATTCATACCATTTAACCCTAAAGCATCATTGGTGGAAATGCCGAGAACCACAGGTTTTTGGTTCCTGAGTGTAGCCTTGGCCGCCATCAGCACGGGGGAGTCTGTCATGGCATTGGCAAATTTGCTGATAGAATTGCCTGTAATAGGTGAAATGACCATACAATCGAGCGGAATTTTCGGACCCAACGGCTCTGCATCCACAATAGAAAAAATCGCTTTATTTCCTGTCAAATCTTCAATTCTTCCGATCCAGTCGTCTCCTTTTCCGAAACGAGTCTCCGTATTTTTGACGGTATATGTCACAATCGGTATCACTTCTGCATCAGATTGAACCAATTTTTCTATTTCAGGATAAACAGCGTCATATGTGCAATGTGAACCTGTCAATCCAAAACCGATACGTTTCCCCTTTATACTCATGCTTCCAACTCCTTTCGACTATCAAAATCCTCTTGTAGCAGCCGAGAAAGAACATTTGCAATGATGTTTCCTGCTGTTTTTGGAGCGACAATTCCCGGAAGACTTGGGGCTAATAATGCCTTTACCCCCCTTTTTTCTGCATAACGAAAATCGGTTCCTCCAGGCTTGGAAGCTAGATCAATGATCAGTGTATGGGCAGGCATTTTGGAAATAACTGCCGCCGTTACAATAGGAAATGGAATAGTATTAATACAAATATCCGTTTGTTTCACCCAATTGGACAGTTCATCTAAATGAAACGGAGTCATCCCCATTTCAGTAATACGGGCAAAATGCTCCGTTTTTCTCGCGCCTACCGTTACTTTGGCTCCAAGCATATGAAAGGTCCTTGCCACACTCATTCCCACTCTACCTAAACCAAGTACCATCACATTCGAACCATGAATGGTGAAATCTGTATGTTGAATAGCCAGCATAATGGTTCCTTCAACTGTAGGAATTGAATTATAAATGGCTACATCATCCCGATTAAAAATCGGAACAAGGCGACGGCGACTTCTTTCCATAATGCCTGTCAAATATGGATTAGTAATTCCGGTATATACTACACAATGCGATGGTGTATTGGCGATCATGTCTTCTTGAAGAATCACTTTCTCATTTGAAAAAATCGTGTCGACTTGACCTTCAAGGCCTGTGCCTGAGACGGGCAAAATAAGACTATCTAATTGTGGAAAATCCACTTCTGAAATTTTGACTTTAGCTGCTCCTGTAAAAGCATGATCCAACTGCTCAAAGCCTATCAAAGAGAGCTTTGCGTCCAGCTCCGCTAATTTACGAATGATTTCGAGTTGTCTTGCATCACCGCCAATAATTGCAATTTGCATATCTGTCAGCATGAAATATTCACCTTCTTTTATTTGTAGCTCAGTTAAACAGGCCCAATGATGATTGGCCTGAATGTATCTGAATCCTTAATGACTAGAATTCGCTGCGGGAAAAACGTCAGTTGCATTTTTTTCTACCTGAAAAAACATGACCTTCTTATATGAACGTCCTGTTTTCCTGCACCCTGATTCTCACTGCAAGAATAGTCCGTTCATGCTTATCCAGAAATATGACCATCA
>NZ_CAMLDX010000005.1 GCF_946478885.1 uncultured Bacillus sp.
GGTCTTGCCATGAAGTTCTCAACAGGAAAACCGCCTCGGTGAAATCGTTTGGCAGGAAGAAGAACAATATACGGTGAAAGAGTTCCTTGCATTCCTTAAAAAAGTAACAGAAGCCCCTATCCGACCGGAAACATTGTAATGATCCTGGACAATGCGAGGATTCACCATGCAAAAATGCTTGAACCTTCCTTAAGGAAATGAAGGGGAGGCTGCCATTTATATTTTTGCCACCATACAGCCCTTAACTCAATGTTATGGAGGGACTTTGGAAAGGGTTGAACTTCGATGTGATCAACCATGTTTTCTACCATACGGTGGCTGATATTCGAAAAAATGTCCATGCTTTTATGGAGAATATGATGCTTGAACCTATAAAAGTCATTGAATGGCTTTGTGTAAGAATGGAGTCAAGTGCCATTCAGGAAAATCTTTAGTTCAACTTATATAGTTTAGTTTTTTTGATGAATGGACGCGAAATATAGACTCACGATGGACTGTGATAGTAAGCAGTCCATTTTTCATTGTTGTCATATATAAATTCGGTTCATGCAGCTTTTTTGGAGAATAGTTTACGGTAAATTTCCTTTTATTAGAAATATAAAAGGGTTTACTGATTTTTAAGTCGAATAGTTAGACACATAACCTTGAATATCTGAAGGGAGCAGTAGAATGATGAAAACACGGATAACAGAAATTTTTGGTATGGAATATCCCATTGTGCAGGGGGGACTTGCTTACCTTGCCTATGCTGAATTGGCTGCTGCTGTGTCGAATGCCGGGGGACTCGGGCAAATTACTGCGGCAACACTACGCACACCGGAAAGACTACGGGATGAAATTCGTAAGGTACGTGCCCTGACGGATAAGCCGTTTGGCGTTAACTTTGCCATTGCCAGGCATGATGGACAATATCGGGATTTGCTGGAGGTAGTGATTGAGGAAAAGGTACCGGCGATTTCTATCACAGGGGCAAATCCGCAGCCTGTTTTTGAACGTTTAAAGGGAGAGAATATTCGGACTCTGGTGCTTGTCTCAGGAGTCAGGCAGGCACAAAAAGCGGAACAGCTTGGTGCGGACGCTGTAATGGCCGTTGGACAGGAAGGTGGAGGACATTTAGGACGGGACGATATTGGGACCATGGTATTGATTCCTCGAGTCGTCGATGCTGTGACCATTCCTGTATTAGCCAGCGGCGGAATTGGAGACGGACGCGGTTTACTGGCAGCCTTCGCCCTTGGTGCAGAAGGAATTGAAATGGGTACTCGCTTTATTGCCACCGAGGAGTGCATTCATGCCAATGAAGCATATAAGCAGGCTATCCTGGAAGCTAAAGAGACGGATACAGTCATTATTAAGAAGACATTAGGTTCGCCAGGGAGAGTTCTGAAAACAGACTATGCGCTCGATATTATTAAACGCGAACAAGAAGGTGCCTCTTATGAGGATCTGAAAGATTTTATCAGCGGGCAAGCTAATTGCCGATATATTTATGAAGGAAATGAGACACAGGGCTTTGGATGGGCAGGGCAAGTAATCGGTCTTATTCATAGTATTCCTACGGTTCAGGAATTATTTAATGAGATGATTCAAACGGCAGAAAAGGGACTAAGGAGAATCAATAAAATGACAGGAGAACAGGCTCATCAATCATGATGGTCAGGTTTTTAAAGGCTGCTTTGGCAGCTTTTCTTTTTTCTGAATAAAATGATGGAGAAATCAAGCGCCAAATGCTGGGGTTTCTAGTAAATGGTCGAATCCTCTCATTGAAGATTCTCACATAAAAAACTTAGATTTATATGGAAGGAGAGGGGAGAGATATGAAGCAAATGCCCTTCGAACCACCAACAAATCACTACGATGAACGCATTGAAGCCATTGATGAACAAATTTGTCATTTAATCAAACAACGGAAGGAACTTTCAAATAGTAATCCGGGTTTTCCTACTAAGCAGCATATTTCTGTTTGGAGTGAAAGATATCATTTTTATGAAGATTTTTTAAACAGTGTATTTGAGCATTTCTTAAATGAAGACATTTATAGACCTGTTGTAGAGCCACAAGGATTTCTAAAAAATATATCCATATTAAAATCATTTGAGAAAGATGGTATGTTTTATTCGGTAACATTTGTACGTCAATTTGAAAATGCCAGTGTCGTTCATTTCAACATTGATAGAGAAGTTTCTGATGATGAAATGTATGGAAGGTTTCGAGGACATACCTTTTTTGATCTTTTCATAGAAGGTGAAGGGGCTAATTATGACTGCAGAAACGAAGGAGGGGGAGGCAGCGAAGGGCATGAAGCTTATACATTTATCGTATCTCCTCGTTTACCTGACGATATTTCTAAATTTAAATTAGTCCAGCGTTGTAATTCAATTTAGGGCACAGATAGCAATTTGCTTTTATGGGTGTGAGGGAGGGTATAAGTTCCGAAAATGCGAATTTACCTGTTATAGACATTTTATTGTTGCGAAAGTGGGAAAAATTTGATAACTTCAAATAGAATATGGAATTGGACTATAACTTTGTGGGAGGTTATCAGCTTTTATGGATAAGAAATTTGGATTTTCAATTGCTATCTTAGGTTACATATTACCAATTGTATTTTTAATTTATATTTATTTTAATGATAAAATTTTGATACCAAAAGGGTATGAGTTAGCAATTGATAGTTATGTAATGTCTAAAAATTTAATACTTATTTTTACTTTTTATTTAATATCAAAACTAGGAGTTTTTTTATATAGACATACAAAACAAGACTAGCTGAAATTTAGCTAGTCTTGTTTTGTTATAGCTTAATAATTTATTAAAGCATATTGTCCATACTGAGGAGTTTTTACTGTATAACTATTGCTAGATATAACTTTTCCAGTTGTTACGTCATAATATTGTCTAGTCCCTTTTTCAACTTTATAATAAACTCTATATCCCAAATAAACTTTTCTATTAGCCCCAACTGATAGTGTATATCCTATTGAGTTAGAAATAGTTTTTGATGTACTAATACCTAATCCCGATATAGTTCCACTTACTTGTGTAGTAAAAGTAGTTGTTCTATTTGCTGAAATAGATCCACCAGTAGAACCATATGTACTTAAATTATCTGAAACTCTTCTATAACCAGACCATTCATACTTTGTTGAAACATTTACTTTACGATATCGAAAATCATTTACAAACTTAGGACTAACCATTTTTGATTCTGACGACGCTGTTGCTGCAGATACGTTTGGTGTGTCGAAGCCAACGAGCATAGAAAAAGATAATAATAGCGCCAAACACAAAAAACCTCTTTTTAACAAAATTACCACTCCATTCCATTTTAAGTTACAATAGTATTCTAACAGATTATTTATCAAAAAAGTATTATAATAGTAAATTTTTTAATAATTTTGTAAATCAGAATTTTGATGGTTTACGACATTAAGGGGTAGTACCAGCGAAGCTGTCACTACCCCAAGTCCATTGATACCACTACTTTTATAGCGCCTACAAAGGATACAGCATTAGAAAGGAGTTTTTTTAATTCTCTAAATGCTTTAAAATTGCGTTCATAATAAATCCGTTGCTCTTTTTCATTTCTTTCAAATTAATACCCTGCTTTTACTAATTAATTGACCACCTTCTTAATGTGAATGTTGTTACTTCCAAATCAAAAGCTACATCTTTTGCAAAGTAACCAAAATTAGTGTTTTCCATAGCGTCTATCACCTCATTTTCTTAATTCTAGGACCATTTATTATACTCTGCTTATAAACTATTAAATACCCTAGAAAATCAGAAGAAAATGAAAGTGAACAAGAGATTGATAGTAAATTTAAAAATGTAATACTAAAACTTTGGAAAAAAATTAAGTTTTATCACGTGAGTTGATTAACCAATATTATACAATTGTATCGTAGACTAACCGATACCTCTCTATGATTTCTTTCAGGGATATTCGCCATTCAAAAGGCAGGGTATCACAAAGAAGCAACCTCTGAAAACCCGTAAGTGATAAGGGTTTCCGGTTGATGTGTTTCTGTGCTTGAACGTGTAGCCACTTCAATAAAATATAGGCAATGAGCGCGGCGAATAGTTGATTAAAAACGGAATTCTTCGTTGTGCCAAACAACGCGGGAACGTTTAAGTTTTGCTTGATCCAGCGAAAAAAGGTTTCGATAGCCCAACGAGACTTGTACATATTGGCGATTTCTTCCGCTGTGATCTTCATCAAGCTTGTCACAACACGCATTACTTTGCCTTCGTAATCGGTGAATTGAACGACACGGTGGCGCTTTTCTGTTTGTTTTTGAGGTGTACCTATTATGCATGTGAAATCAGCCGTCACATTGGAATCCTTGGGGCGATTCCCTTTGAGTGATTTTTTGCGATTGAATTGGATGTTATCTTTCAAACGAAAGACAAACGCTTGCTGTTTTGAAACATATTGATCTACCTTTTCGATGGAAAAGTACGCACGGTCTCCAACTAGAATAAAACGTTTGTCTTCGAGTTGTTTTCCGATAGGACCATCGTGCTTCAAGCCTGTTGTTTCAACGATTTTGTTGTGGGCATACCTGTTTCATTGGTAAAACTGACGTGTAGTTTAATACTCGAACGTTCACCATGATAGACCGCCCAAGGTTAACGTGTTTTTCCAACGATAATCGTCGTTGAATCAATGGATAGAAGAGTTTTCGGCATCTTTAAAGTGCGCCGTGCAGCTCGATTCAACTTGCCTATAAGGACTTCAAAAATCCGTTTGATCATGGCATAATCAAGCGACTTCATGTGCATCGATTGGGTCGAATGATCGACAGAAACAAGTCCTGCACTTGGTCCGACATCCGCTGAATGACGTAAGCTTTTCCACTCATTCGCCGCAGCTGAGACAAGATAGGAAATAAGCGTCGTAACCGTACATTTACGGGCTTTATCTTCGTAGTGAAACTCTTTTAAAATCGCTTGTAGCTCGGTTTCTGAAAGAAAGTTTTTAATCAATGTTTGGAACGTGGTATTCTTATTTCTGAGAGATGCCTCTTTTCGTAAATGTCGGTTTGGTCACTTACAATTTACAAGAAGCGTCTCTCTTTTTGTTATATTTAGTTGGAAAAAATTTGATATTCAACACGCATGAAGTTTTATTTTACTATCAATACTTTTATCCTATTTTCAAAATGTGAATTCTACCAAATTCACTTCTAAAGTAGTATATAAAACATTAGGAAATTTACCTAAAATTGGAATGTGTAAAGCCATAAAACAGCTCGGGTTGCACTTCTGCATTGCCCTATCTTGTTTTATGGTAAAAGCCAACTTTATTTTTGACAGGTTTTCTTTTTTCTATACCTAATTATTTCTTGCCCTGCGAAGATTGTCAGATTTTACTTACACAAGATTTTACGCACACTCTAAAAAGAGGTTGGGTACCTTTTATTTAGGCACCCAACCTCTTTTTACCGATAATTTATAATTATGAAACAAAAAACCTCATAACTTTAGAAGGTTTTTTCTTACAAAAAGGTATGTATCTTGGCTAAACAATCGTTTACGATTTCTTCAGGAGCTTGTCCTCTTACTTTAAGATCAATCCAACCTCTTTATTTGATCGGTCAAAATAACACTTTGAAAAGCTAAGCCCTCATGGTCGCCGTGGGAGTTCTTTAGGAAAGGAAGAGAAAGTTTGGGAATAGCAGAACCGATTTTTAATCAGAGTGAATCATTCATAGTAGAATGGAAGGACTGCTATATATCAAACTCTAAAACAAAAAGGGAGCATTTTTAAATTGCCCCAAAGAGTTGAAGAAGAGGGATGAAATTTCCGAAAATCCCCCCAAATAAATGTATATATGGACGGAGGAATGTTGAATGAGTCCAATTATTATTATCTTAATGATTATTATAGCTGTTCTTGCTGACTACTTTTGGTTTGGTGTTGATCGAAAAAGATGGGGATGGATGAAGAACTGGTCCACCGTTAATAAAAGGATGTTCTTTTCCGGCTTTATTATTGTTTCAATATTAATTTATCTTGGTTTAAGCATAAAATACGTTTAATTAGATTCATCATTATTGATTCAATCATAGGGTGTGGCTCACAGATGCTTGAGTCCTTGCTGCCTGGAGTGGTACGCCCAGCCCTCCTGTTTTATAGTTGGAGGACTATAGCGAAACAGGAGAACCGTCCCTTTGTTCTAAGAACTTTGTCGTTTTTGTTTTTTTAGATTAAAATAGCCAATGATTGAAACAAGTAAAGCGCTTAGGGTGTCAACAATGAGATCCATCATTGTATCAGACAGTGCGCTATGACCAATCAGGATACTTCCGTTGGCGAGAATAAATTTTTGCATATTTAAGGAAAGAATGCCGTCGGCTGCAAATTCATAAATCTCCCATATCGTTCCTGCGGTAACGGCAAAACAAAAACCAAAAAAGGCAATAAATAGAGGGCTTAACCGAATGTTCAAATGCTCTTCGTCATTCAGAAGACTCACCAAAATAATACCTAGTGCTCCCAGCATCGCACCACTGAAGGCATGGAGGATATTATCCCAATAGGGAACAACATAATAAAAATTTCGTACCTCCCCTAAATAAATCGCGCAAAATAGGAATACAAAATAGATGATTTCCATTGAATCCGGTATATCGATGGATTTTTTTCTTTCAATAAAAGCAGGAATCCTCATCACCACAATTCCCAGACTGCACTGCAGCAGTGTCAGAATATAATCGCTTTTCACCTTTGTAATGGAACCTGTTCTTACCGGTTCTGAAGGCGCGTTGATCATTCTGATAATAATAAAAATAATAGACACAATTAAAATAAGAAGTAGCAGAAGGCTTGTGATATTCTTCCACTTCTTTGTCTTCTCATGCAAATTTTCCATTAAGGTTATCTCTCCCTGATTTCAAAAAAAACTCCGCTGGCTTAGGAAGACGGCGGAGTTTTTTTTGGTTTATGTTGAGTGGTTGTCTGCCAAGGCTTATGCAAATCGTTTTCTTTTTGATGAGGATGGGATTCCTAATTGATCCCGGTATTTGGCGATGGTTCTCCGGGAGATCTTGATTCCCGGATTTTTTGCCAATAATGTAACTAACTCCTGATCAGATAGCGGATTTAGTTTATCCTCTGTGCTGATAAGAACCGTGATCGCCTTTCGCACCTTATGTGAAGACATATCTTCATTGGCTGTTGTTAGTATCGAATTTGAAAAGAAGGACGACAGCTTAAATGTACCAAACGGAGTTTGAATATGCTTTTCTCTTACTGCACGGCTGACCGTCGATTCGTGAATATCCAATTCTTCAGCAATTTCTCTCATTGTCATAGGTAACAAGTAATCTGGTCCATAAATGAAAAAGTCTGGCTGTTTCTCTACAATCTTAAAAGCTACCCGCTTTATGGTGTCTTTTCTTTGTTCAATGCTCTTCATGATCCATTGATATTCACATTTTTTCTCGGAAAGAAACTGCTTCACTTGTTTGTCGCCAAGTGAATTGAACTTTCTATAATAGTTTATATTATAATGGATGCTTGGTAATATTTCATCATTAATCGTAACTGTCAATGATGCTCCGTTCCACGTTACCATAATATCTGGAGTAATATAGGCAGATGGTGACGAACAGAAACTGGAGCCGGGACGCGGATTTAATGATTGAATCCGGTCAAATACAGCTTGGATATCCTTCAAGCCAATTCCTAGTTGTTTTGCAATGGCATGCCACTTTCTTTCTGCAAATAATAGAAAGAAGTCAGATAAAATGATCTCAGCTAATGGATCTTTCTTATCTTGCCGTTTTATTTGCAGCAGCAGGCATTCCTGTAAATTCCGTGCTCCAATCCCTGCCGGCTCAAGAGCTTGAATAAGGTGAAAGCCTGTTTCAATTTCTTCCTCAGAAACTTGCAGAAGTTGGGCTGCTTCATTTGTATTCAGACAAATGTAACCGTTATCATCGATGTTATTTATTAAAAAGTCCAGAAGCTTTTGGGTGCGATTGTCGTATAAGCGAAAATCAATTTGCGAGCATAAATAATCTGTTAAAGAAGCTTCCTCTTTTGCTAATTGTTCAAGCCATGTTTGCTTATCCGTTTTTGACGATGGTGTTCCCTTTTTAGCATGGTCATAATGCAGATCTGTGGTATGGGGGTCTACTTCTATCAGTGGATTCTCCATTGCTTTGCTTTCAAGAAATTCCGTAAGTTCATGGGAAGAGTATTGCAGAAGTTTGATGGCCTGTGTGAGTTGTTGAGTCATTGTTAACTTTGTGGTTTGTTCTAACTTTATATTTGCTGCTAACATATTCTTTCACCTCGAATATTATTTTATAATATCGAGTAGGATTTTTTTTAGAAGTTTTTATGACATTCTTATGATGAATCTGTAAATAATTTAGAAATTTGTCATAGTATTGTCACCTCTTTTGATCTGCCCGCAAATAACATCACGTTTATATAGATAAAAGCTCGAACAAATTTCCCATTATAAAGACCCATTCTCCTTATAAATAAATGGGGAATTTCCCTCTCCCCTTGGCTTCTCTCAAACATTTCTCTGAAATTATCCAACGGTTAGATGCCTGGAAATAGACGAAAACGGATCAAAACTTCCCGGTAACAAACACCTTCTTTTAGTAAAAATATGGTAGATGTAGCGGGCTGATGTTAAAAAACTTTTACATGACTGGTCCACTTTTCTTGATTTTAGCCCATGTAAGTCTAGCAAAAATATTTAACGTGTTAAAAAAATTTACGTAGCCAGCAGTAGAGTTTCCTATTTGATCCTCCTTTCGGTCAAAAAAGCATCCTATTTAGAGTCTGAATTTCCAAAAAGAGGATTATTTTCATCTTTACAAGGTATTTTTTGTGGCACAGTTTTTGCATTATAGTTTTGTGAACAAATAGAAGCCTTGGTTTTATCTTTGTCCATGAAAAGCTGAATTTTTTAAGCAGAAGGGGGTAAGAATAAAACACGTGTTAACAAAAAAGTTGCTGATTGCCTGGCCAGACAAGGTGTAAACGTTTTAGCAGTAACTAACGAAATTTTCAAGCATCGGGTGCAAATGACTTTGGATGGCAGTTTTATTGCTGTATATGAAAAATGATGATTCATTGAGAAAAAAGACTTTTCCCTGAGTTTTAACCAATAAACCAATAGAAAGTGTGGTTTTATTCATGAGTAATTTTAGAAAGTGGCTTACCCTGTTTTTATTGAGTCTAGGTGGAGGAACCATTTATATTGTCCCTTATTTTAAATTTTCTTATTATGATCAGTTGCAAATGGCAACAGGACTCAGCAATTATCAATTAGGTATGCTCATGACTGTTATGGGAATATTAAATTTCATTTTTTATATTCCAGGAGGAGCTATTGCTGATAAATTAAGTGCAAGGTCATTGTTTACCTTTTCTATGATCGCAACAGGTGGCTTGACAATTTGGTATGGTACGATGCCAGGCTATACCACATTGCTTATCATTCATGGATTGTTTGCCGCTACAACAGTATTAACTTTCTGGTCTGCCTTCTTAAAAGGTATTCGTGCATGTGGAACAAAAGAGGAACAAGGCCGGATGTTCGGAATATCCGATGCCATAAGGGCTATTGCCGGAACGGTTATCAGTTTTGCGTTGCTTGCGATACTGGGAAGAGCAACTACAGACGCTGTAGGAGTTGCCAATTCTTTATATGTAATGGGGATCCTTTATATAGTAATAGGAATTCTAACATTCTTCTTAATGCCTCGTGGAAATGAAGCTCAAGTACAGGATGAGGGTGAAGAGCAACAAGTAAAATTCTCTTTCGGTACTGCTATGCAGGTCTTAAAAATGCCTGCCGTATGGTTTATTTCAATCAATATTTTCTGCTGGTATGTAGCATATACAACTATCACTTACGCTGTTCCTTACTTGACAGATGGTTTTGGTATGACTACTACGATGGCAAGTACTGTTGGGATTATCCGGATGTATGTCATTACGATCCTTGCAGCACCAATTGCTGGGTTCTTAGCAGATAAAATGAAATCTTCATCAAAATTGTTAATTTATTGTGGAGTATTGTGTACCGTATTAACTGCATTGTATATCATTGTACCATCAAAAGCCGCATTGGTAATCCTGATGGTTGTCATTACGCTTGCAGTAGGAGCCATTATTTCAGCTGCTAGGGGAGTTTATTTCGCGACAATGGCAGAAACCAAAATTCCGCTTTTCGTAACAGGGGTTGCAACCGGAATTATCTCAGTCATTTCTTATTCGCCGGATTTATTTATTCAGGCTATGTATGGTAAATGGATTGATAATTTTGGAATTACCGGGTATAAATATATTTTCGCTTTTATGACAGGGACTATGATTGTCTCAATTGTAACAGCTATTCTTATTAGAAAAATTGCCTTAAAGGCTGAGAAAAAATCTGTAAATAAAATAGCCGGCTAAACTCTATCCCTTATTAAATGAAAGATTAGGGAATGCCGTACTTGGCGAGTCAAATTGAAAATAAAAATGAATAAGTCAGAGGAAATCCAGTCCCTGAAACATTTCATATTGAGATCTGTAAATAATCGGGAAGTTAAGTTTCAGCCTGCAAACCTGCTGGCTTTACTGACTTCCCGATTTCATCATCTAGGACTTGAGGGGTGGATGTCTCCAGTGAGAAAGGAAACTGCACCTTTGATTTAAAGCAACTCTGCAATCTGGCTGCTGATAAATATTGAAATGAAAAAAGCACTGAAAACCGAATAAAAAAGGTGATTGGCATGGATCAAACAAGAATTATAGTAGAGAAAAATGTGCCTTGTGAGATGAGAGATGGAACAATTCTTTATGCGGATATCTACCGCCCTGATCGTGAAGGGAAGTTTCCTATTCTATTAACAAGACATCCATATGGGAAGGACTTGCCATTTTATTCATATCGTTATTTAGATACGAATCGGCTCGTGCTAAATGGCTTTATTGTCATCAATCAGGATGTAAGGGGGCGCTTTCATTCAGAAGGGGAATTTGATCTACTGAGCATGCAGGAAGCGCTGGATGGATATGACACAATTGAATGGGCTGCAGCACTGCCATATTCGACAGGAAAGGTCGGCATGTTCGGAATGTCGTATTATGGTTACACCCAGCTTCTGGCTGCCGCTACCAAGCCGCCTCACCTAATGGCGATTGCTCCAGGAATGATAACCAATGACCTGAGAAATGGTTTTGTCTATCGAAATGGAGCCTATCTGGTAGCACTGAATGAAAATTATGCCCTTGAATCGATAGCCCCTGATATGTTGAAGAGAAAGCACAGTAATCCTGAGGAAAGAAAAGAAGCGCTTAAGAAGGCTGCTGCTCATCTTAATAATATAAAAAGCCTATACCCACTTACCCCGGTTAATCAATGGCTGCCCTTAAAGGAGCTTGGCGTAGCCGATTATTTTTATCAAAATTTGCTTCATCCTTCGGAGGATGAAGAATTTTGGAAAGAATGCAGCGTTGCTGAAAAATATGAAGACCTGAATCTGCCGGCTTTTCACATCAGTGGCTGGTATGATTGCTTTACAGGCCCGACACTCACGAACTTCGTGGAAATGTCAAAATCGGGACAAGTACAAAAATTGCTCGTTGGTCCTTGGGCGCATGGGAATTTTGCCTCTTATCAAGGAGAATGCTCCTTTGGTGTCCATGCCTCCGGAGATTCCATTGATTTAGAAGAAGATATTACTGATCTCCATATTCGCTGGTTCAACCATTGGTTAAAAGGAATAGATCAAGGTCTAGACAAAGAACCGCCTGTCAAAATTTTTGTGATGGGGATTAATGAATGGCGGGAAGAAATGGAATGGCCGCTGAAACGAACTGAGTATACTAATTTCTATTTACATAGCAAGGGACATGGCAATACAAGAAATGGCGACGGCTGTCTTTCAGTGAACAAGCCTCAACAAGAGAACTCAGATCGGTATACATATGATCCAAATGATCCGGTACCGACAAGAGGAGGAGGAACCTTGTACTCCGATGGTGCAGTCGGCCCGATTGATCAAGGACTTAACGAAGATCGGGAGGATGTACTGATTTATTCAACGAAGCCGTTAACCGAAGCGATAGAGGTGACAGGCCCGGTAAAAGTAAACCTGTGGGCATCAACGGATGCCAAAGATACCGATTTCATTGCGAAATTGGTGGATACTGCTCCTGATGGAAGGGCCATCATACTAACAGAAGGAATTGTGAATGCAAGAACTCATCATGGAAATGTGTCTGAGAAGGAATTAAATGGAGAAATCATTGAATATGAAATAGACCTATGGGTGACAAGTAATGTATTTCTACCAGGACACCGAATAACGTTAGAAGTATCTTCAAGCAGCTTTCCGCAATATTTGCCAAATCCAAATACCGGAAAGTCGCTGACTGTTAGTGAAGAGACAGTGAAAGCACATCAAGTAGTGTATCATTCCGAACAATATCCTTCTCATCTTATTTTGCCTATCATTCCAAAGGACCGGTAATGAAGGAAGCGGAGTTTTGGATTTGAGATGAATAAAAGGAAAAGATTAGTCAACAGACCGGCAGGAAAAATTTCTGCTGGTTTTTTTTATCTTCTGGTAACAGAGCCATCCGCCGTTCGATTAAATATTTTTCTTTGAACTGCATTTTTTATTGGAGAAAAACTTTTATTGAAATAGTTTTTTCAAATATTATACCTCCATCGATCAACTATATTCGCTTCTTGTCAAAAAACCTTTACGCTTAAAATAATCCCTCATGGAAAGCGAATCAAGTCCGACAAAATCATTTTACACGTAAAAAAATTTTTACAACAGTCCATTTAAATATCCTTTATTTCCCAATTTTTCTCCTCCAAAGCTCATAATTTCCCACTATTTTATGCAAAAAAGCGATTTTTTTTTTCAAAAAGGCGAAAAGTTTTGGCACGGTACTTGCATTATAGATTGATGACAAAAGAAAACCATGGCTTTGTTCTCTGTTTCATATGATTTTATCCATTTAAGGGGGTGACGAATTAAAAAATTGCTGCCTGGGAAAAATATCAGAAACATAAAAGAATAAGCAATCATTATTTTAATATATAAGGAGGAATATCCATTATGGACTTTAAATTAACGGATGAGCAAGAATTATTTGTGCAACAGATTCGCGACCTGATGGCTCGAGAAAACTGGGAGAGTTATTTTGAGGAATGTGATGAGAATGGCCAATATCCAGAAAGATTTATCAAAGAATTAGCGGATATCGGGATTGACAGTTTATTGCTTCCTGAAGAGCATGGTGGTTTAGATGCTGGTCTTGTAACAGTAACTGCTGCTTGGGAGGAACTAGGAAGATTAGGCGCACCTACTTATGTTTTATATGAATTAACTGGATTTACAACGATTTTGCGTGAAGGAACACAAGAACAAATTGACAAGATTATGGCCTTACACGGTACCGGCAAACAAATGTGGAACTCCGCTATTACTGAGCCGGGAGCAGGTTCTGATGTTGGTGGTCTTTTGACAACCTATACTCGTAAGAACGGAAAGGTTTATTTAAACGGTCATAAAACCTTTATTACTAGCTCAGCAGGCGCTCCTTACCTTGTAGTTATGGCTAAGAACTCTGAAGACACAAGTGTTTTCACAGAGTGGTTTGTTGACATGAATAAACCAGGTATCACAAAAGAGAAGCTTCCGAAGCTTGGTTTAAGAATGGACAGTGTTTGTGATATCTATTTCGACAATGTTGAACTTGAAGAAAAAGATATGTTCGGCACAGAAGGAAACGGTTTCAACCGCGGTAAGGATGAATTTGACTTTGAAAGATTTTTAGTAGGTGCCTGCGATTATGGTAATGCTTTGTGTGCTTTTGAAGATGCTGCCAAGTATGCTAATCAACGGGAACAGTTCGGCAAGAAAATTGGAAGATTCCAATTAAACCAAGAAAAATTTGCTCGTATGGCTATCAAGCTTACTAATATGCGCAATATGTTATATGAAACAGCATGGAAGTATGACAACGGACAAAAGATTACTGGTGAAGCTGCCATGTGTAAATATTACTGCGCAAATGCCGGTTTTGAAGTAGTAGATGATGCTATGCAAGTATTGGGCGGTATTGGTGTTGTAGGTAACCACCGCGTAACTAGATTTTGGAGAGACCTTCGTGTAGACAGAATCTCAGGTGGAACTGATGAAATGATGATTCTGACAGCAGGAAAAGAAGCTCTTAAAAAATATCGTTAATCATCCTAAAGATTTTGAGTCATACCCATCAAACTGAAGATTTTGAGTCATACCCACCAAAGTTATTCAAAATGATTCGTTAAAGGGAGATAGATAAACTATGACAGTTAATGTAAACACACCCGCATTCGGTCCATTACAAGGTTTAAAAGTCGTATTTTCTGCAAGAGAAGTTGCCGGAGCATTCGGTCCACAAATGATGGCTGAATGGGGAGCAGAAGTGATTTGGATTGAACATCCTGTATATGAGGATTCAATAAGGGCACAACTGAACTACAGTGAGTTGGATCGCCGTAATGAACACAGTTTATCCATGAATGTCTTCTCAGATGAAGGAAGAGAAGCATTCTTAAAATTGATTGAGGATGCTGATATTTTTGTTGAATCAAGCAAGGGACCATCCTTTGCACGACATGGAATAACAGATGAGCTGTTATGGGAACATAATCGTGCTTTAGTTATTGCCCATGTAACTGGTTGGGGATTAGACGGTCATAAAGATACTGTAAATCTTCCTGCTTACGACCTGACTGCGCAAGCATTCAGCGGATACTTATTACAAAATGGTACGAAAGATCAACCGACACCTGCTTTCCCATATGCTGCTGATTATTTTACCGCACTTATGGTGCTGGGATCTTCTTTAGCTGCCCTTTACCGTGCTAAGTCCACAGGTGAAGGAGAAAGTATCGATATCGCCATGCATGAAGTGATTCTTCGAATGGGACAATATTATATGATGGATTATTTCAATGGAGGAATCACATATCCGCGTGCTGATAAAGGGAAGGATCCTACTCAAATCGGATGCGGCATTTATAAATGTAAAGATGGTAAATACATTGCTCTAGAGTTGGTGGGAAATAAGCAAGTAAAAGCCATGTTTAATTTAATTGGAATGGGGCATCTGATCGGCACAGAAGAGTATCCTGATGACATCTCCAGCAGTGTTCGGGCAGATACTTCTCAAGGACCTCTTTTAGAGGAAAAACTCGACGAATACTTCTTAGGAAAAACAATTGATGAAGCTGAACAAGAACTAGCTAAATTCAGTATTGCTGCCCTAAGAGTAAACAGTTATGAAGAAATAGTTAAACACCCGCATGTTGTTGCACGTGAGGATTTAATTGAATGGGAAACACTCAACGGCCAAAATGTGAAAGGTCCAAATGTATTTCCTAAGTTCAAGAAAAATCCAGGAAAGGTTTGGCGCCCAATGCCTGAAAGAGGCATGGATACTGAAGCCATTCTAGGTAAATTAGGATATTCAAGCGATCGTATCCAAGAAATGAGCGAAAAAGGTGCTATTAAAGTAGCGGATTCTAAAAAGGTTACTTTATAAATCCATATAACGAGAGGTGCATGGGGTGAAAGTATCCATGCACCTCCAAAAAATAAATCAATGCAGCAAATCACAAAAATATTTAAGAAGGTGGAAAAATGAGAGTCATTTCATGTTGTAAAGCGGTACCTGAAGAACAGGATATTATCGTTGACAAGGATAGACAAATATCAATTGAAAAAGCTGAATGGAGCTTCGGTCAATATGATCTGAATGCTGTTGAAGCAGGAAAACAACTTATTGAAGCAAATGGCGGTCAATTATCCGGATTGTGCTTCGGAGGGAAGGCCCTTGAACAGCCAAAACTGAGAAAGAGCATTCTTTCAAGAGGTCTAGATGATCTACACATTGTAAAAGATGAAACAGAAAACCCTGACACTTATCAAACTGCTAAGGCATTAGAAGCAGCTATTAAGAAAATGGGCAATTATGATCTAGTATTGTGCGGTGCTGGTTCTTCTGATATATATGCACAGCAGGCTGGTAATCAGCTTGGTGAATTATTGGGAGTACCTGTTATCAATGCAGTGAATAAAATTACTCCTCAAGGAGATAAGGTAATTGTCGAACGTGTTCTTGACCATGCTGTTCAAGTCCTTGAAGTTTCCCTGCCTGCCGTTCTATCCGTTACATCTGAAATCAACGTCCCCAGAATTGCAAGTATGAAAGAAATTTTGGCAGCTAATAAGAAGCCAGTAACAACTTATTCTTTGTCAGAGCTTGGAGCGGAAGAAGTACCAGCTTCACGTGAAATTGTCAATACATTTGCTCCTGAACAAGTAGAACGCAGATTAAATATCCTCGAAGGAGATTCCGAAGAGGAAGTAGATGCTTTTGTAAAACTGCTCCGTTCTGAATTGAAGTAATTAGAAAAAAGAGGTGAAGAATCATGACTATAAATAATGTTTGGATTATAACAGATGATCAAAAATCCGTAGGAGAACTTTGCGGTGGAGGACGTCAGCTTGGTGAAAAGGTATCGGTTATTTTATTCGGAGATAAGGCTCAAGCACAAGATGCTATCGCAGCAGGCGCAGACCAGGTTTACCTGTTAGCACAACCTGAAGAGTCTGTCATGCAAGAAGCCTATTCTAAACCAATAGCTGAGTTGCTACGGGAACAAAAGGCTGAATTAGTAGTGGTTTATGCTTCTACAGTTGGTAAGCTAATGGCTGGGAAAATTGCATCTCAATTAGGCACGAGTGCCTTTGCTAATCTTTCTGATCTTTCACTAGAATCAGGAAGTATTGTTATGAAACACATGGTATATGGTGGTGCAGGAATTAGAACAGAAAAAGCTGTTTCTGACACTGTAGTTGCTTTAGTGGGAAGTGGTGTGTTCGAGGCCCTACCTAAAGATGAAGCAAGACAAGGAACGATTAATGAAGTCAATATGAATCCGGAGAATGCCGGAGTCCGCGTTTTGGAATCCCGTGCAAAACAAGGAGAAGCTGTTAACTTAAGTGCAGCAAAGAGAGTTGTAGGAGTTGGAAGAGGATTTACCTCCCAAGAAGATCTAAAAATGGCAGAAGAGCTTGCTGCTTTAATTGGGGCTGAAGTTGCCTGCAGCCGTCCAATCGCAGAAGGTGAAAAATGGATGGGAAAAGATCGCTATGTTGGAGTATCCGGCGCCGTTCTGAAACCAGACATGTACATCGCTATTGGTATTTCAGGTCAAATTCAGCACTTAGTTGGGGTTAACCAAGCAAAAACACTTATAGCAATTAATAAAGATAAGGCTGCACCAATTTTCAAACAATCGGATATTGGTTTGGTCGGAGATTTGTATCAAGCTCTACCACAAATGATAGAAAAGCTGAAAACGCAAAACTAAAATGGACTCATTGGAGCTGAAATCGGCTATTATAAGCCTTTCAGTCTCCACTCAGCACAAAGAAGAAAAGATAGAAGGAGGGATATCCTTTGAGTGAGGGAGGCTTTGACGCTATTGTCGTCGGAGGAGGCCTGGCCGGATCAACCGCTGCATATGTTTTGGCGCAGCATGGTTTGGAGGTTCTGCTCATTGAAAGAGGAAATTCCGCAGGTTCAAAAAACATGACTGGAGGGCGGATTTATGCTCACAGTCTGGAAAAAATTATTCCCAACTTCGCAGAGGAAGCTCCGGTAGAGCGGAAAGTCGTCAAGGAAAAAATTAGCATGATGACCGATACCGATGCGGTGACAATGGGCTACCAATCTCCGCGTCTTGCTGAAACGGGTAGTGATTCATATGTCGTACTGCGCGGTAAGTTTGACCAATGGCTTTTCAATAAAGCGGAGGAAGCAGGCGCAGTTACTGTTACTGGGATTAAAGCTGACGAATTAATGATGGAGGGGAATCGGGTCACTGGAGTCATCTGCGGCGGTGAAGAAATGCAAGCGGATGTCGTAATCTTAGCCGATGGTGTCAATTCCATGTTGGCAGAAAAAGCCGGTTTAAGAGCAAGAGTGAAACCCTCTCAGGTTGCAGTAGGTGTCAAAGAAACCTATGAGTTGCCGACAAAAGTAATTGAGGACCGATTCGGCCTGACAGACAATGAAGGCACTGCTTGGCTTTTTGCCGGATCTCCTAGTAATGGAATGGTTGGAGGAGGCTTCCTTTATACCAATAAGGAAAGTGTTTCGATTGGTCTGGTCTTAGGGCTTCAGCACATAGAAAAAAGCAGTAAGACAGTAGAAGAACTAATGGAAGACTTTAGCAATCATCCTGAAGTAGCCCCTTTAATAAAGGATGGCAAGTTGCTTGAAAGAAGCGGCCATGTAGTACCTGAAGCGGGTCTATCAATGGTTTCTACCCTATACGGTGATGGCTACTTAATTTGTGGGGATGCCGCAGGTTTTTGTTTAAACATCGGTTATATGGTAAGAGGGATGGATTTGGCAGTAGCTTCAGGAGAAATGGCCGCCAAAGCTGTTCTTCAAGCAAAAGAAAAGGGAGACTTTAGTGCCGGTTCATTACAGAGCTACAAAGCGATGCTTGATGATAGCTTTGTCATGAAAGATCTCGCTGTTTACAAAAATTTCCCTGCCTTTATGGAGAATCCTCGGATATTCAATGACTATCCAGCTATGTTATCAGAGATTATGGCAGATATGTTTATCGTTGATGGCAAGCCAGCAGTTCCGTTACGTAAGAAGGCAATGAAGCATTTGAAGAAAGTCGGTCTTATGAATTTGGTAAAGGATGGAATAAAAGGGGTGAAATCTATATGAGATTAACCATCGAGGAAAAACTGGGTGCAAATAAATATTTCGTTGATGAAAGCAATGCTCATATTGAAGTAGATCCTTCATGTATGGATATCAACGAGAAGAAAAAGTTGGTTATTGCGTGCCCGGCAGGCTTATATAAGTTGAATGAAGATGAAACCTTATCTTTTGATTATGCAGGATGCTTAGAATGTGGAACCTGCAGGATTTTGTGTTTAGGTACAGCGATTAAGAAGTGGGAATATCCCGAAAATACAATGGGAGTGGAATTCCGCTGCGGATAATCTTTACGTAATAAACAAAGACAGGGGATTTATAAAGCTTAGTCACATTGCCTTCATCTTAAAATACCCTTATAGTACCCCAGTTTAGTAAGAGGTGTAAAAAATGGATATTGTCGGAAACAAAACGCTACGGGATATGTGGGACGAGCTAGCTCAAATTCATAACCAGAAAACGGCGTTAATTTTTGAGGACTTCCAGGGAAGAATGAGTGAATTTACTTATTCTGAACTTAATGAAGAAATTAATAAAACCGCCAACCTTTTTCTTGATTTGGGAATCAAAAAAGGGGAAAGGGTAGCGGTACAGCTCCACGGAAGTCCTGAATTTTTAATGTGCTGGTTTGGACTCGCAAAAATCGGAGCTGTTCTGGTCCCGATCAACACTCAATATAAGGAAGAAGAAATGGGATATATTCTTGATAAATGCGGAGTGACTCACGTAGTAATCGAGGAACAGTTTCTTCCTATTTACGAAAATAGAAAAGCAAGTAGTGAAATGGATCTTCACAGCATTATTATAGCTAGAAGCGCGAAGAAAATTCCTGGTACCTTAAATTTTGCGGATATGAGGAAAAGCCAGCCCGGAGAATTAAAGGAAATCAGACCGTTAAGCAGTGATGATACCGCAGAAATTTTGTTTACATCAGGTACTACATCGAATCCAAAAGGAGCGGTTCTCACTCATTGTAATATTATATTCTCCGGGATCTTCGGAGCCTGGGAAGGAGCTTTAACAAAGAACGACCGTTTCTTAACGGTTTATCCTCCTTTCCATGTTGATTTTCAGCTGAATGCTGTTGTTCCTGCCTTCACTGTTGGAGCCACAATGATTATTGTGGAAAAATACCATGCTAGTACGTATTGGAAGCAAATTTGCGACTATAAAGTTACGTTCACTCATTGTATTCCTATGATTGTTCGTACCTTGCTGCTTCAGCCTCAACAGGAATGGGAGAAAAATCATTGCATCAGGGATATTTTCTTTTGCCTCAGTCTTACTGATAAGGAAAAGGCTGATTTTGAAGAACGCTTTGCTGTGAAATTGCTGAATTGCTATGGCTCAACGGAGACGCTTGTGGGCGTGATTACTGATTTTCCTTTTGATGAGAGAAAGTGGCCGTCAGTAGGTAAAGCTGGGTTATCGTATGAAGCAAAGATCGTAGATTCAGAAGGCAATGAGCTTCCACCAAATTCTATTGGAGAGATTTGTATCAAGGGTGTACCTGGTAGGACCCTTTTCAAGGAATATTACAACGACCCAGAAGCAACAGCTAAAACATTAAAGCCTGGCGGATGGATGTATACAGGCGATAAGGGATATGCCGATGAGGCAGGCTGGTTCTATTTTGTGGATCGCAAGGTGAACATGATCAAAAGATCAGGAGAGAATATTTCTGCCACAGAAATTGAGAAAATACTTATGGATCACCCGAAAATTGCGGAAGCAGCGGTCATAGGTGTTCCCGACCCTGTTCGTGATCAGGCAGTAAAGGCCTTTATCTTGTTGAAAGAGGGAGAGGAACTCAGCACTGAAGAAATTCTGAGTTATTCTCAATCTCGTATGGCTGAATTCAAAGTACCATCTTTTATTGAAATAATAACGTCTTTCCCAAGAACTTGCACAGGCAAAGTTCAAAAGAAATTGCTGCATTAAGTAAGACAGTGTTTTTCTATTTTAGGAGATTCAATTTCACATATAAATGAGAGGATGATTTATTATGGCAATCAATATGGATATGGTTGGACAAACTTTCGGACCTTTCGAACGTGAATATGATTTTAAAGATTTAATTCTTTTTGGGCTAGGTGCTGGCGCAGCTGCCGATGGTAAAACAGATTTGCAATACGTTTATGAGAAAGATTTGAAGATTATCCCTACTTTTGCAGCAATGCCTATCGTGGACAGCATCGTCACCAAAACGATTGATTATGGCTATAATTATGCGGGTTCCCTTCATTGGTCCTTTGACTTGAAATTTCATCAACCATTAACAAAAACAAAGGGCAAATTAAGCACTTATGTACTTCTTAAAGGTTTATATGATCGCGGACCTGACAAAGGGTTATTAGCTCAGCATGTTGGCGATACCTATGATGAAACCGGTACAAAGATTTTTACAAATGAAAGCTGGGATTGTTTAATCTATGATGGAGGTTTCGGCGGTCCAAAACCTCCAGTAGATCGGGTAGAAATTCCAGATAGAGCACCGGATTTTGAAGTCTCTGAAAAAATTCCAGAAAATCAAGCGTTAATTTACAGACTGCAAGGCGATTTCCATCCACAACATATCGATTGGGAATATGCGAAAGAAAATGGCTATGATAAACCAATTCTTCATGCTGTGAGCACAGCAAGTGTTGCCTGCCGTCACATTATTAAGACGTTGATCCCTGGTGAACCTGAAAGATTAACACGTTTTAAAACACGTATTACAAGTCCAGTTCTTCCGGGAATTACGATTAAGACACAAATATGGAAAATGAACGATAATGAAATCCACTTTAGAGTTATTAATGCAGAACAAGAAGATGCAAAACCATATTTAAACTTTGGCTTAGTTGAGTGGAAATAAAAGGTATTCAATAAGCTTACTATATTAGCCGATGTTATTCTGGCAAAAAAATGAATGTGTTATATCAGAATAAATGAAAGTAGAGCGAAACCCTTGCAAAGGCAGAATGATGAGAAAAACCTATGAGATGCAAAAAGGCGTTTCGCTCTTCTTTTATAAGTATTACAGACTGCTAAAAGCCAAGATACAAGGATTAACCTATCCAGTGGTATTTATTAGCAGTTTTTCTTCAACAATGGTTATGTTCAATCCCTCACTAATTGAACGAAAAAAACCCCTTCAGCAGAATTTAACATAACATAGATGAATTTCAGGAGGATCTTGTATATGCTCCGTACAACTTGAAAAAGAAACTGTTAAATTTTTCAAGTTACGTTGCATGTATGAAATGCAGTGATGATGAAAGACTAAGGATTGATAATAACCTTTATTGAATAATAAGGAAATATTGGTGAAACAAAACAGAATAACGAAACAGGGAAACGAGCTTTTTGCTAATCAATGTACCCGAATCAAGATATACGTTCGAAAAGAACGGGAATGATGGGATATCAAAAGGGAGATTATGAGTATGCAAACTAAAAAAACGCTCGATGATTTTGAACTTACACCTTTTCTTAAAAAGATGATTCTCTTTGCCAGTGGCGGTCCTTTCTTGGATGGCTATGTATTAGTCATAATTGGCGTTGCTCTGATCCAATTGGAGCCTGAACTGAATTTAACGGCGCATTGGAGTGCTGCCATTGGAGCAGCCGCTTTGGCTGGCCTTTTTGTAGGTACGGCCCTATTCGGATATATAACAGATAAAGTTGGACGACAGGTCATGTTTACCATTGATATCATAGCAATTGGGATTATTTCGATTGCGACAATGTTTATTTCCTCCCCCCTGCAGCTGGTGATCATGAGATTCCTGATAGGAGTGGTGATTGGCGCAGACTACCCGATCGCAACCGCTTTGGTAACAGAATTCACTCCTCGAAAAAACAGGGCAATCACGATGGGATTTATAGCTGCAGTTTGGTATATTGGTGCAACTGCGGCCGATATTGTCGGATATTTTTTGGTTGATGTCGAAGGTGGCTGGCGATGGATGTTAGGAAGCGCCGTGATTCCTTGTTTAATCCTGTTAATCGGAAGGCTGGGAACCCCGGAATCACCGCGATGGCTCGCTAGTAAAGGGCGGATTGAAGAAGCCCGCGTAATACTCAAGCAATTATTTGGGGCTGAAGTAGAGTTAGCGCCTGAGGATATTGTGGTAAAGGAAACCAGATATAGCAAATTATTTGAAAAAGGGTATTTTAAAAGGGTAATTTTTGTTGGAACTATTTGGGTATGCCAGGTGGTACCGATGTATGGGATATATACATTTGGTCCACAAATCATGGCTGCCTTCCACATTGGATCTGGTAAAGATGCCTTATTAGGTGATATCATTGTCAGTATGTTTTTTCTAATTGGGTGTATTCCTGCTATGTTTTGGCTGAATTCTCTTGGCCGCCGTCCTTTGCTTATCGGAAGTTTTGCTGTTATGAGTATTGCCTTGTTCATATTAGGAATCTTCCCTCACTCTAATATTTGGGTGGTTACGGCTGCTTTTGGTATGTATGCCTTCTTTTCCGGAGCTCCTGGTATCCTGCAGTGGCTTTATCCAAATGAGCTTTTCCCAACGGAAATTAGGGCTTCCGCTGTAGGTGCAGCCATGGCTTTCAGTCGTATAGGAACTGTTCTTTCGACTTATGCATTGCCTATCTTTATGACTACTTATGGCGTTGGAGCCGCTATGCTGGCTGGGACTGCAATCTCGGTTATCGGTCTTATTGTATCTATCGCTATGGCTCCAGAAACTAAGAATTTAACGTTAGGGGAATCAAGTTCATTGGAGCTGAAACAAAAAGTGCAATAATGAACGGCTATTGATTAGAGGCAGGTTGCTTACAAACTTGCTTCTTAATAGGGAATATATACTGGAAATTTAAGGAAAAAACCGAATTACCACTTCAACTTCACTTCACTTTAATGACTATGACAGATATACTTGGAGAGGCCATGTGCTTTTTTTCAGGGGAACCCGCAGCTAAAAAGTGGCCAAAAGATATTCTTATATAGAGGAACGATGAATACGATTTTGCCGTTGAATCGTTACTCCGAATTCCATAGCGGGAAAGCAGCACAGGAGAGAAGATTTTTACAGCATAAGAAAAAAGAAGGTCAATGAAATGCATAAGCTACGAGGAATTATTTATATTGTCATTTCCGCTATTCTTTATGGGATCATGCCAATATGGGTTAAGCTAGCCTATACTACAGGACTTACAGCTTTTGATGTTACTTTTTTGCGTTCAGGTCTAGCAGCCATTGTACTAGGGATATATATTTTTTATCGCCGGATTGATTTTCATATTTCGAGGATACAACTCGGTCCCTTACTAGTATCTAGTATTATAGGATATGCGGCTACTAATCTCACGCTGTATTTATCTTATAACTATGTTAGTGCGGGTGTAGCCACCTCGCTGCACTATTTGTGTCCAGTGCTGGTGATGCTGATATCCTTTTTTATCTATCATGAGGAACTCAAAGTATATAAATGGCTGGCTCTCGTGATGTCTTTTTCAGGGATCTTTCTGGTTGCCGACTTGGGAGGCAGAGTGGGTTTTTCACCGATAGGGGTGGGGCTTGCAGCGAGTTCAGCTGTTTTTTTTGCTATTTATACAGTATCGCTCAATCATCCCCAACTAATAAAAGTAGACAGCCTGGTTCTGGCTTTTTATGCTTGTATCGGCACATCTCTAACTTCTTTTATCATGCTGATGCTGCAGGGGAGTTGGCCGCCTATAGTATCAGCAAAGGGTTTATACTATACGAGCTTGGTTAGTATTTTTTGCACTGCTTTGGCGCTGATATTTTTTATAAAGGCTGTGCAAATTATTGGCTCAGCCAATGCTTCTATACTTAGTACTCTTGAACCGGTGGTTAGTCTGATTGCAGGTATTCTCATTTTGAGTGAACCCTTGACTTGGTTTACCGCACTAGGTTGCATCTTGATTGTTGCTGCGGCCATTTTACTTGGTGTTTCGGATTTGAAAAGGAATAAATCAAGCCATGATCAACCAATTTCAATGAAGAATAATGTAGGATAATGGAGGATTGCCATCATATATGAAGGATGTACAGGGAAAGTTTCATAAGGTTGGCGAGAAACAAGGAGTATTCCTCAGCAAGCTGAGGGGATCAGGCTATCAAATCCAATCATGGGTTTGGCGATTCCATTTTTTATTGAATATCGGCAAAAAAACCTTACCCCTTCCGAATGGAGATATTCAGAAGGGGTAAGGTTTTTCATTTTGACACGGTTCAGACAGTCTAGTCAACCGATTCGAATTTCATGCTGAATTTCGATGTCTAATCTTTTCAATTTATAATACAAGCATTGTCTGGAAAGGCCCAATTCTTTGGCTGTTTGGTTCATATTTCCGTTATTTTTTTTCAGAGCCTGTGACAGGATATCTCGTTCAACCTGATCCATCAATTGTTTGTAATCTTTATGCTTTGGAACAATAATTGGCATTTCCTCATCCTTCTGGCTCTTATCCTCAAGGAATGCCGGCAAATGTTTCACCAACAGGAAAGTATCAGAACGATCGACCATGTTCATGGCATGCTCAATACAATGATTTAATTCCCGTACATTTCCCGGCCAGTGATAGTTTTCCATTAGCTTAGTGACATCCGGAGAAATTTTATCAATCTTTCTGCCTAGAATTTTATTATATTTGTTTATATAATGCCAGGCGAGGGTGAGTATATCGTCCTTCCGCTCCCGTAAAGGCGGGCAATTCAATGTAACAACAGCCAGCCTGAAATAAAAATCACTTCTTAGTTTTTCAGTCTCAATCGCTTCCTTGGGATCAATATTCATGGCACTGATGATCCTCGGATTAACGGAAATTTCCTTGTTGCCTCCGACTCTGCGGATGCGATTTGTTTCCAGCGCTCTTAACAGCTTAGCCTGAAGAGTAATGCTCATCGAATTTAGCTCGTCAAGGAACAGAGTACCATTCTTGGCTAACTCGAATAACCCGGGTTTGTCTTCCGCACCAGTAAAGGCACCTTTATTGGTTCCAAACAGGGTGCTTTCCAATAATGTATCCGGAATTGCTGAACAGTTGACGGCTACAAAGGGCTCATTTGCCCGTGAACTGTAGTTATGAATACTTTGGGCAAAGAGCTCTTTACCTGTTCCTGTTTCCCCCAGAATCATCACCCTAGATTCAGAGGAGGCCATTTTTTTTGCGGTGTTGATCGCTTTTTGCATGGATTCTCCGGATCCGATGATATCGTCAAAACAAAACTGGGTTCCGTTTGTGTTTGATTTCTTCAGGTGATTATTCAATGAAATTTGGAGATGGAGAATTTGGTCTGTAAGTGCTTGAAGCTTACTGGTATCACGACTAATGGCAAAGGACCCAATGATTTCATGACCCGAATAAACCGGATATATATCCATGACAAGCTCAACAGGCTTGCCATAAGCAGAAGTATATCTTAAGGTCTCATTTCTTAATGCTCTTTTCTCATTCATCGCTCTTAAATGTACACTATTCTCTTTACCAAGCTTATAAACATCCAGAACATTTTTCCCGACAATAGAAGTTACTTTATAACCATCCAATTTCTCAAATGATTTTGAGATAAAAATTAGCGTTCCTGATTGATTAATTAAAGAAAAGTAGCAATCTTCTACAGTATCTAAAGCTCTAAACATCAAATCATACAATTCCCAAATATTTTTATAACCTGTCTTAGGTCTATTAAAGCTTGCAGCAACTTCATTCGGAATGGTTACAGACATTTGTCAACTCCCCCAAGTCATTTTAGTAAAACGATATTGTGGAATCTGTTTATTACAATAGTGAAATATTCAGTGCTTAAGTCTATCTTATTTTTGGTTAAAATAGGAAGATGGGATGCCGATTCATTCGTTGAATTGAAGATTTCTCACTATAAAACATATAAAAAAACCGAAACTCACTTCACTTCAAAGTCATTCTACTATAATTATAGCAACAAAATACCTACTAAATATGAAGGTTATAAGAACTTAATGTAAATAGGAAACGGTCTCGGTGTGTTCCTGATTTTTGAATACATAGTTAGTTCCTCTTATTATCCTGATTATTTCAGGGACTATGAGAATACTTCTCAGCAAGAAGTGAACTGTTATGTCCGACGTATGTACAAACGGATAGTCATAGGAAATAAAAGTAGGGAGTATCTAGAAAGTTGTATTTTCCCTTTCTGGATACCCTTTACATGCTTCAAAAATCAACATTCTAAATTATTACTTTTTGGAAATTTCTACTTTTCGGACTTTCTTTCTCTTTATTATATCATTTGTCATGAGTATTTTCGACTATATCATTAGAAGACTATATAGAAGTAGCAAATCTGTTATCCTGTTTCTTTGGAAAATTGAAAAATAGTTGGATAAATATACTTTGAAAGGACTGTTGTTCATCAATCTCTTTTAATAGGAAGAGATGTCACTTGCGGCTCTTGCAGACCGTTCTCTGTGTAGATTATGATTGGAAGAAGCGGTGTTTTGGCGGACAAAGAGAAGGTTGTAGAAATAGAGCAAAGGGCCTGAAGTGTCAGGGAGGTCTCACTGTTTCAAAGAAAGGGGAATGGATATATGTCTATTTTGATTACGGGTGGAGTGGGGTATATTGGCTCGCACACGGTACGCTATTTTTTAGATCAACAAGAGGATGTAATCATTGTTGATAATTTGCAAAGTGGTCATCGGGAAGCGGTGGATGTTCCCCACTTCTATGACATTGATTTGAGAAATAGGGAAGCGCTTGATCAGGTATTTAAGACCCATAATATTGAAGCGGTGATTCATTTTGCGGCAAATTCATTAGTTTCGGAAAGTATGGCGAACCCATTTGAATATTATCATAACAATGTCTACGGTATGCTGTGTCTATTGGAGGCTATGAAAAATAACGGGATAAACAAGATTGTTTTCTCTTCCACTGCAGCGACATATGGGGAACCAACGAGCATTCCGATATTGGAGGAAAATGAAACGAATCCGACAAATACATATGGGGAAACAAAGCTGGCTATGGAAAAAATGATGAAATGGTTTGACCGGGCTTATGGGATTAAATATGTCTCGCTACGCTATTTTAATGCGGCAGGCGCTTATGAAAACGGGGAAATTGGGGAGGATCACGCTCCTGAAACCCATCTGATTCCGTTGATTTTACAGGTGCCATTGGCGAAGAGGGAAAAGATCTTTATCTTCGGCGGCGATTATCCAACAGAGGATGGTACCTGCATTCGCGATTATATTCATGTCGTCGATTTAGCATCGGCCCATCATTTAGCGCTGGAATATTTGCGTAGAGACAGCGAAAGTAATGTTTTTAACCTAGGTAATGGTAACGGCTATTCGGTTAAAGAGGTCATTGAAACAGCCAGAAAAGTAACAGGGCACTCCATTCCTGCTGAATTAAAAGAAAGAAGACAAGGTGACCCTGCTGTTCTCATCGCATCATCAGAAAAAGCCAAAATCGTACTGGGTTGGAAACCACAGTTCGACTCCTTGGAAAAAATCATCCGAGATGCCTGGAATTGGCATAAAAATAACCCTTATGGATTCCGTAATTAAAGAAACAGGAGAACGGTCTCGATGTTCCCCTAGTTTCTTCTAAATTTAGAGACTTGATAACAGGTCTCTATTTTTTTCTGAATTGAGTGAAATAACGGAAACAAGAGAACCGTTCCGCTGTTTCCGAATTTTTGTCTTTTTGCCAAAATAACGGCTGAGTTGGCCGATTTTTCGGTGCCTTTTTAGGAGAATTTGTCTGCAGGTCCACATATTTGATGTCGGGTTCTTTATTTTTTTATTCATGAAAATAGGCGATAAACATAAGAAATGCCTATTTATCTGAATTTTTTTAAAATATGAGTTATATATGAAAGCGTTTTACTTTTTGGCATGATTTTTGCAAATGAATAGAGTGTATCAACCATTTGAGAGGAGAGGTTTGGATGAGTTTACGAGAAAGAAAAATGATGAAGGCAGCCGTAGTGAATGAGTTTAAGCAGCAATTAGAAATTAGGGAAGTGCCAGTACCGACATTAGACTATGGGGAAATTTTGGTCAAGGTTAAGGCTTGCGGTGTTTGTCATACGGATTTGCATGCCGTTCATGGGGACTGGCCGGTAAAGCCTAAGTTGCCGCTTATTCCTGGTCATGAGGGAGTTGGAATTGTAGAAGAGGTTGGAGAAGGGGTCACTTCCATCAAAGTGGGAGATCGGGTTGGGGTGCCATGGCTTTATTCTGCCTGCGGCGAATGTGAGTATTGCTTAACAGGTCGTGAAACGCTATGTCCGAATCAGTTGAATGCCGGTTATTCCGTGGATGGTGGCTATGCGGAATATTGTAAGGCTCCCGCCAACTATGTAGTAAAAATTCCGGAAAATCTTGATTTCGCTGAAGTAGCTCCTATTTTCTGTGCAGGGGTAACGACCTATAAGGCATTGAAGGTGTCGGGGGCTAATCCGGGGGATTGGGTTGCCATTTATGGAATTGGTGGTCTAGGACATGTTGCCCTTCAATATGCCAAAGCGATGGGACTTAATGTAATTGCTATCGATATTCAGGAGGATAAGCTGGATTTGGCGAAAAAACTGGGGGCTGATCTTACGATAAATGGCATGAACATAGACCCCATTCAGGAAATCCGGGATAAAGTCGGCGGAGTGCAGTCAGCTGTATGTGTTGCCGTGACGCGAAAAGCCTTTGAGCAAGCCTATAGTTCGGTAAAAAGAGGCGGTACGCTCGTTGTTGTAGGCTTGCCAAATGCTGAATTGCCGATTCCAATTTTTAATACAGTGCTAAATGGGGTAACGGTAAAAGGTTCAATTGTGGGAACACGGAAGGATTTACAGGAGTCCCTAGAATTTGCTGCTCAAGGTAAGGTGAAAACCAATATTGAGGTACAGCCCCTTGATCGCATCAATGATGTATTCGACCGGATGGAAAGTGGAAAAATCAACGGCCGTGTTGTCTTGAGCATTTCCTAATGAAACAGGGGACGGTCCCATTTTTTTATATAAATAGAAACGGGAGATCCGTCCTCTGTTTCCATTTATTTTTCGTTTAGGAGGTAGCGGAGTTTTCTTAGGCTGATTTGCAGTTTTTTGGCGGCTTCTTTTCGGTTTCCATTGGCTTCTTTTAATGTTTGCAATATAAAGGTCTTGCCCACCTGAGCCTCCAATTGCTTAATTTGGGTAAGAACCTCAGTCAAACTTATCCCTTCCCTTTGTTTGCAGACAGAGAGTAACTCGTTTGCCCAGTTTTGTAAATGGTGTTCCAGTTGGCTTTCCTGCTTTTCGGTCTGGGAAGGGGTGGGACAATCTTTTATCATGGAATGTGCGAGCGGTAAATCGTCGGCGGTTATGAGGGTGCGATTGGAATCCGATAATGTCACGATGCGTGTAATAAAATTAGATAGCTCACGGATATTACCCGGCCATTCATAATGCTGCAGCGCCCTCATGGCACTTTCGGAAAAAGTAATTCCTGTGTTTGGATAGCGTTGCAGGAAGTATTCTACCAATAAAGGAATATCTTCTTTTCGCTCGCGTAAGGGTGGAATAGTTAAATGGACTACATTTAAACGGTAGTACAAATCCTCCCTGAATTTTTTCTGCCGCACTGCTTCCCGGAGGTTTTCATTGGTTGCCGCCACTAAACGGGTATGGGTGTGTAAAATGGTCTCACTCCCCACACGCATGAACTCTCGAGTTTCTAAGACTCGAAGCATCTTTATCTGGATTGAGCGGGAAGCTTCCGCAATTTCATCAAGAAAGAGCGTTCCCTTCATCGCAATTTCAAACAATCCCTTCCTCTGCTGTGTCGCTCCGGTAAAGGCCCCTTTTTCATGACCGAACAACTCGCTTTCCAAAAGAGACTCTGAAATGGCTCCGCAATTGACCCCGACAAAGGATTCCTGGCTGCGCTGGCTGGCATGATGAATAAAGCGCGACAGCACCTCCTTCCCGGTACCGGTTTCCCCCTCAATTAAAACATTTACATTTTTCTGTGCCACCTTGTAGGCTGTCTGGATCAGCTCGTTCATTGCTTTATTGTTTCCTAAGATCAGCCCCGCTTCATAGGCGATATGTTTGATAGGCTGCCAGGTGGAGGAATTATTAGAAATAAGCAGCTTGTCCATCTGGCTTTCTAACCGATCAATATCAGCAAACGGTTTTTCAAGATAATCACTTGCCCCGAGCTTAATAGCTTCTACCGCCGTTTTGACCGTGCTATAGCCTGTCATAATGATTGCCTTGCAGCACGGCTGCATTTTTTTTAAATGCCGTAGTATTGACAGGCCGTCTGTGTCGGGCAATTTTAAATCGATCATGGCTGCATGAAATTTTCTCCTAGAAAAGTCAAGCGCAGAAAATTCCTTCCCGCTGTTGACGACCTCGACATGATAGCCCTTTGCTGTAAAAAGGCGGGATAAAAAATTGCCGATTTCTATTTCGTCATCTATCACTAATAAATTGGTCATGAAATCACCCCAATTTCTTTTGCTAATGGAAGAGGCAATTTTAAGGTGAAGGTACTGCCCTGGTGCAGGATGCTGTCCACGTCAATGGTGCCTCCATGTGCTCTGGCGATGCCGATACTTACGGATAGCCCCAGACCGGTCCCTTTCTCCTTTTCCTTTGTTGTATGAAAAGGATGGAAGATTTCAGCTAACCGATTGTCTTCGATGCCTATCCCGTTGTCGATGATGGATAGGTGAACCTCATCTGACTGGAGGCAGGTTTGAATGGTAATTTCCTTATCTTCCTTTGATAGAGGCGCAAGGGCATCCCGTGCATTGAGGAGCAGGTTGATAATAATTTGTTCGATCTGTGTCGGCCTGCCTTCAATGAAAGGCAGATCCTTCTGCATGATGAGTGTAATGTTGATTTGCTTTTGCTCTAATTGATATTTTAAGAGATTGAGTACTTTTTCTACGGCTTTATTCAGTGAGCAGGAGCCAAAGATGTATTCATCCTGTCTGGAAAAAGTAAGCAGGCTTTTAATAATTTGTTTGCAGCGGTCTCCGCATTGTTTTATATCGTGCAGCAGGGGAAACGAACTATCTTCCTGCGGTGTGCTTCGTAGCAGTAATTGGGCATTGCCTAAAATAGCGGTTAACGGGCTGTTTAATTCATGTGCGATACCTGCGGCCATTTCGCCAATGGCTGCTAGTTTACCAGAATGCAGTAATTCCACCTCCATTTTCCGTTTTTCTGTTACGTCCTTGATGTAGGCAATCACGCCATATACCTGGTGTTCACTGTTTTGCACTGGATAGGTATACAGTTCGCATATTTTGTGGTTAGGGAGGTGCATTTCCATATAGCCGGTTCTAAGTGACTGGAAGGTCTCTCTGACAAGTGTTCGACAGGGTTCTTTTATGATATGAAGATTTGCTTTTTCCTGGCGAAAAAAGGCTTTGACCGAATCGTTATATTGCAGCACGTTTAGATTCTTGTCAAACACGATAAGCATGTCATCAACCGCTTTAAAGGTATCCTCCCATTGTTGTTTAGTTTGCAGTACTTTGCAGTATAATTGGGCATTTTCCATGCTGACAGCGAGATGATCTGTCAGCTGCTCCAAGAAAGCGAGGTCATCCATGCTCCATGGTGACTCGTCATGGCGGCCGATAGTTAGCACCCCGATCATATTATTTTTGCTGTAAATCGGCAGGACTAATATGGTTTTTAACTGCAATGCTGCAAGGTATTTTTTTTCAAAAAAATGATCGTTCATGTCTTGGACTGTTTGAAAAGTAATCGTCTTTGTCTCTAATGCAGACCAATAGAGCGAAGGGTCATGGGGAACGGCTGTTTCAATGATGATCTTTTGCTGGTCTGCAGGATAAACATTGGTTAACGTATGCTGCTGAAGCAGCAATAAACTAAGATGTTCGAAGCGAACTAGTACTCTTAATTTATCAGTCATGTTTTTTAAAATATCTTCCAACGGCATATCGACTTTAATATTTTTCATCACTTCATTCATGATGGCCAGCTGCATGTTTTTTTTCTGTAATTGTTCAACGGTTTCCTTAAGCTCTGTATAGTAATTTTTTTTGGAAGATTTCACGCCAGTTAACTGGTCTATCATTTCATATTTATTGTTGAGCACAATATTTCACCGCCTTACAATACGTTTTTTAAAATGGCTTTCACCTGTTCGTGAGTCATATCACGAGGGTTCGTAATCATGCAAGCATCTTCAAGTGCCGTTTGGCTTAACACATTGAGAATGTCTTCTGTCACACTAAATTCCTTCAGCCGTTTAGGGATACCGATATCGACGGATAATTCCTTGACGAATTGGATCGCTGCGCTTCCGGCTTGGCGCTGTGTTAATCCTCGAGTATCGATCCCCATTATTTCTGCCATTTCGGTAAACCGCTGCGGGACGGCGATAAAGTTAAAGTCCATAATATACGGCAACAGAATCGCATTTATTTCACCGTGTGGGAGGGAAAATCGGCCGCCAATGGCATGGGAAATGGCATGTGCCGCGCCAAGGATCGCATTTGAAAAAGCAAGTCCGGCTTGAAGACTGGCCATAGCCATGGCTTCCTTCGCTTCCTCGTTGGTTTTGGATGCAACGGAGGGGCGCAAATATTTAGCTACAAGGGAAAGGGCATTCTTTGCCTGAACATCTGTCAACGGTGTCGCCGCAATACTCACATATGATTCAATCGCATGGGTAAGGACGTCCAGACCCGTCGCTGCAGTTAAATGACTGTCCTTTGTAATGAGGGTGAGCGGATCTACAATCGCAATATCCGGTACGAGCGACTTGGATACAATCGTCATTTTCTTTTTGCGGGTAGAATCGACAATAATGGAAAACTGCGATACCTCAGAGCCGGACCCGGCCGTTGTCATAATCATGACCATGGGAGGAAGGGGCTTTTCAATTTTATCAATGCCTTCGTAATCGCTGATGTCTCCTCGATTCGTTGCGAGGATGGCAATCGCCTTCGCCGCGTCTAACACACTGCCGCCCCCAACGCCAATCACGGCATCACATTCATGGTCAATAAAGGCCCGGCAGCCATTTGTCACATCCGTATCCTTTGGATTTGTGGTAACGTCAATATATGTAGCAAAAGGCAGGTGGGATTCTTTACAGACTTGTGTGACCCTTTCTAGCCATCCGGCTTTCGCCACACCTAAGTCACTTACAACCAATACCTTTTTTGCTCCAAGCCGTAGGCAGGCATCTCCTGCCTGGCTAATCGAACCCTTCCCGAAAATAATCTCCGGTGTTACGAACTTATTAATAAACATCAAATCACCTCAGTGGAAATAGGGGACGGTTCTGGTGTTTCCCTAATATATTGTAATGAGTAGATCGAACATTGAATCTGACTGAAAGTGGAGTTTCAATCGGTTGGGTTATATTTTGTATTTTCAGATTATTCCTAATTATAATATAAACTGAAAAATTTTCAAAGGAATCTAGGGGGAATCTGTGAAAGGGGACATGAGCGAAACAAATCGGAACAGGGAACGATTCTAATGTTTCCTCAATATTTCCAATTGTGAATTGGAGGTGATTGGTCATTTTTTCAGCTATTTCCTGTGGATCATGCTTGCACTGAATGTACTTTCTTCAATTAATTAGAATTGAAACAGAGGAACCGTTCCCCTGTTTCTTATTTTGTTGTTTTGACTAGAAAGTGAGCCGTAATCCAGGCGGTTATGGGGATAATGAGCGCGACACCAATTCCGGAGCAAAGGATTGTAATCATTTCAGCACTAAATACCTTTGAATTGATGATTTCTCCCATCGAGTAAGACAAGTCTTTAAACCATATAAGAAGTCCCAGATAGCTTCCAAAAAAGGCGAAAACCAATGTATTGGTACTGGTTCCTAAAATATCCTTCCCAATGTTTATTCCGGACAAATATAAATCCTTTTTGCTAATAGATGGATTATGATAATAGATTTCCCGCATAGGGGAAGAGATCGCCATAGCAGTGTCAGTAATCGCACCGATGGTACTCATAATGATTACGGATACACCGATTTTGGCAAAATCAACGCCTATATAAAGGGAAAAGATACTGAGCTCTTCTACCTCTTCTTCTCCAAACCCTTGTATCAACGTCTTTTTTGCTACGATAACGATAAAAAACAGCAAAAGCACGATAGTGATGAGCGTTGAGAGAAAAGCGGTTTTTGTTGTGCTGTTCACTTCATTTATATAAAACAGATTAATTAAACTAATCAACGCACCTGCTATCAAGGTCAAAATAAATGGGTTAAAATTTGGATTAGCCATTAATAATACGGTAATAAGGATTACACTAAAATTGAAAAAGATGGCCAAGAAGGAGCGTGCCCCTTTGTTTCCGCCAATTACGGTCATCAAAATAAACAAAATGATTCCCAAAAGTACTAATACATTCATGATTTTGCCTTCTTTCGATTAACGAAAAAAATAGAAACATAGAGACCTATCGGAATCGTTAGTACGATCCCAATTCCTCCAGCTAAGGCTCTTGCCAATTCCAATGAGAGATTCATGGAAAGAGTATACCCTAATGAAGTTGAATTTTTCAGATACAAAATAAGCATTGGGATGGAACCGCTGATATAGACAAAAAACAAAATATTGGTCATCGTGCCCATAATATCTTTTCCAATATCCATTCCGGATGTTTTTAACGCTTGAACAGATATATGGTTGTTCTTTTCATATAATTCAAAAAGGGAAGATGACATAGTAATGGCTATATCCATTACAGCTCCCAACGATCCGATAAACAGCCCTGCCATAAACACCATTTTATAAGGCTCGGTTATAAATTGCATTTCTTCGTAGCGAAGTCCTTTTTCAGAGGTGAGCCATAAAACAAGATAGGTAATGAGCAGCGATAGAAAGGTCCCCAGCAGTGTTGCGATAATAGCTGCATAGGTTTTTTCATTAAAACCGTTGACGAGAAACAATGAGATCACCGTAAATAAGACGATGCTGATCCCGCAAATGAATAGTAAACTAATGCCGGATGTCTTTAAATAGAAATCTAAAGCATAGGATAACAAGGCCGCATTAACGGCTAAACTAATGAAGGAAAACAGCCCTTGCTTTTTTCCCACAAAAAGTAAAATAAAGAAAAATATCCATGTAACGATCAGCAAGTATTTATCGCGTTTTACATCCAAAATCGAGCCAGTAAAATTCGCATCGCCCGTATGTTCTTTATCAATGGATACATATAATTCGGTTCCGGGAGAATATGCCTGATCATAAGCTCCGGATAAGGAATATTTATTGGTTAAATGGATGTACTGCCCTTTTTCCTTCCCATTTTTTAATTCCGCAAGAATATCCTGCGTGAATAGCCGGTCCTTATTATGATAGCGATCTGTTACTGCGTTTGTTTCGATTAGTTTTGTCTCAATCACTTTGGCAATAGGCCGATCATAGAATGAATAGTCGTGATAAACAAAAATAATAGAGGAAACAAAACAGAAGAACAGGATGATGTAAAAAGAAATTTGTTTGTAACTTAGCTTTTTTATTTTGTCACTTATACCATTCAAAAAAAACAACCTCCAATGGTTCGGACTGGAATCAAAGTAAGATACATATTTGAGCTGCTGAATTTTCCCCGCATTCTGTGTATTTGATCGGGTATCAGTCTGTATCATCTTTCCGGTTTGGAACCTTAAACTTCGATAACAATGGTACTACAATACAAAAATGATACAAGGCCGTCAAGGAAAACACGTATAGGAACCGCTGTCAAAAAAGAGAATTTTTAAAGCTTGAAAAATAAGAAAAAGTAAAAAAAACCAAAACCTGATAGGTCATTGAGGAACGATTTATCAAGTCAGGGTTTCTCTTCGTAACCGATTCATCATCCGCTAAACCCGGCCCCCAAAAATCGGTCAAAAGAGCCCGATCCTCCTGTTTCTGATTTCCTGGCTGTGCTGTATAAACAATGGGTATTTCCAGTTCTGTGCATCGTTCCCATAGTACCTGTATGTTTTGTACTAGTTCGGTTAAGGGAGATTGATTTGGAACAAATGCATTTAGAAAATATTGCTGCATGTCATGAATGAGGAGAACAGAGCGTTCGGGCTCCATTTTCCAATTGACTTTCTGTTCTGATAAATCCGTTACAGGCATTAAATATGGTTGGATAAGGGAAAAGTGAGCAGAGCTGAGAGGAAAGTGATGATTTGCTTGATATCTATAAAAAAGGAAACAGGGGAAGCGCCCCCTTGTTTCCTACATGGAAACTAAGAGGCTATTCTCCTGTTTCTTTCAGTTTATATTCCTTTGTATGACTTCCGATAAATTTCAGCGAGCTCGGTGACAAGTGGAAGTTTCGGATTGGCTGTTGTGCATTGGTCTTCGAAAGCACGGTCAGCTAATTGGTCGACTTTGCGCTCGAATTCTTTTTTATCGATGCCCTGTGATTCCAGACTCATGGGAACATGGATTTCTTTAGCCAGTTTGATAATGGCTTTTACCAGGCTGTCTACTCCCTCCTCCGTGGTCCGGGCCGTAAGTCCCAGCTGTTTGGCGATTTCAGCATAGCGCTGATCAGCGATAAAATGCTCATATTTCGGCCAAGTAGCTAGTTTCCTTGGTTTTGCTGCATTATAACGTATCACATGCGGCAGCAGGATCGCGTTCGCTCGACCGTGGGGCACATGGAATTCGGCTCCGAGTTTATGGGCAAGACTGTGGTTTATTCCTAGAAATGCATTTGAGAAGGCCATACCGGCGATGGCGGAAGCATTATGCATTTTTTCCCGGGCTTGTTCATCTGTGCCATCTGCATAGGCCTTTGGTAAATAGTCAAATACTAATTGTATTGCTTTGATCGCAAGTCCGTCCGTGTAGTCGTTCGCCATAATAGACACATAGGCTTCGATTGCATGTGTTAATACATCCATTCCCGTATCCGCTGTGACCGATTTTGGCAGGGACATGATAAACTGCGGATCGATAATGGCGATATCTGGGGTTAATTCATAATCGGCTAATGGATATTTCATATTGTTCGTTTTGTCCGAAATGACGGCAAAAGAGGTCATTTCGGAACCGGTGCCAGAAGTCGTCGGGATGGCGACAAACTTTGCTTTTGCTCCGATTTGAGGATATTTAACAATGCGTTTTCTAATATCCATGAATTTTTGCTTTAATTCAAAGAAATCGACATCTGGTTGCTCGTAAAACAACCACATTGCCTTTGCTGCATCCAAGGCTGAGCCTCCTCCTAGAGCAATAATGACATCGGGCTGGAATTGTTCCATCAGTTTTGTTCCGTTCATTACCGTCTCAATAGAAGGATCCGGTTCAACTTGGGAAAAGATTTCATAGTGCATCCGATTCGGATTTTGATTTAAGTAATAAATGATTTTATCAACATACCCCAGCTGTACCATGGATGGATCCGTTACAATCATGGCTCTTGAAATTGCCGGCATCACTCCTAAATATTGAATTGAATTTTTCTCAAAATAAATCTTTGGTGGAACTTTAAACCATTGCATATTTTTGTTTCGTCTCACCATTCTTTTCACGTTGATTAAGTGGGTTGCGGTAACATTCACGGAAACTGAGTTCCCTCCGTAAGAACCGCAGCCGAGGGTTAAAGATGGTGTATTCGCATTATAAATATCACCGATGCCGCCTTGCGAAGAAGGAGAGTTCGTGATAATCCGGCCTGCCTTCATTCTTCGGGAAAATTCATTCAGTACCTCTATGTCATTTGAATGAATGACGGCAGAGTGACCAAGACCGCCAAATTCGAGCATTTCTTCCGCACGCTTCATGCCTTCTTCGGTTGAATGAACTTTATAGCAGGCTAAAACAGGACTTAATTTTTCACGAGACAGCGGATGATTAGGCCCAACGCCTGTTAATTCAGCAATCAGAATTTTCGTGTCTTCCTTTACGTTCACTCCTGCCATATGGGCGATTTTCCAGGCTGACTGTCCTACAATTGCCGGATTTACTGCACATGTTTGCTCGTTGATGACCAGCTTTTCCACTTTTGTTTTTTCATCTGCTGTGAGAAAGTAGCAGCCTAGATCGATGAGTTCCTTTTTCGTTTCTTCATAAATTTCTTTATCGATAATAACTGCTTGTTCAGATGCACAAATCATGCCATTGTCAAATGTCTTGGAGAGGACGAGGTCATTCACCGCGCGTTTGATAGTGGCTGATTTTTCAATATAGCATGGAACATTTCCCGGACCGACTCCAATTGCCGGCTTGCCTGAACTGTATGCCGCTTTGACCATACCGGTGCCGCCGGTTGCCAGGATGAGGGAAATGCCAGGGTGCTGCATGAGCTCCTGTGTCGCTTCGATGGATGGAGACTCGATCCATTGGATGCAATGCTCCGGTGCACCGGCTTTAACGGCCGCATCACGCAGGATTTTGGCTGCTTCGCTTGAGCATTTTTGCGCCGATGGATGAAAAGCAAAGATAATTGGATTTCGTGCCTTAATCGAAATTAATGCTTTAAACATTGTGGTGGATGTAGGGTTTGTTACTGGTGTAATGGCGCAAATAATTCCGATTGGATCTGCAATCTCCACTATACCCTCAAGAAGATCCTCATGAATCACTCCGACGGTGGGATCATGCTTAATGCTGTGCCATATAGATTCTGTCGCAAAAATATTTTTAATCATTTTATCTTCATAAACGCCTCGCTTCGTTTCTTCAACGGCAAGCTTAGCTAATTGCATGTGCTGATCAAGCCCGGCAATGGCCATTTTCTTAGTCATGTTATCGATTTGTTTTTGGTCGTAAGAGTGGAATTGCTTTAAGGCTTTTTCAGCATTGCTGATCATCTGATTAATTATCACAGTTACTGAGGGTTCCGTTGATCTAATTGCTTCTTTCATAGCCATTAAAAAGACCTCCTTAAGATACTTTGTGAAATATTGAGCATAAAACAAATAATAATTTTGATTTTAAATGATAAAATAGGAAAAAGCTATGTCATATTTGTGAAACATTGAGCAATCTCGATATGATTAACGGAAACGGGGATATCTTCCTTGCGAAAATAAGGCAGACATCTATAGGTTTAGCCGGAGTGATAGATGGATAAGAGGGTACCCATAGTATCGATGATGACAATGACCGCACAGCGGACCTGCCAGGAGTAGAAGATTGGAAATGGTAAGAAGCAGGAGTTTATCAAAGTGACGACGGGATATCGACTGTTACGGCATGCCTCGTGGCTGACTGAGTGGCCGCGCGGAAGGCGCCGCCACTCAGGAAAAGAAAATCGGTTGATTTGTAACTATCCGCTTCAACTTCCCGGCTCATATACCTTTTCCGATTCTTGTTCAAGTAAACTGTCATTATACTCCGGTGCCAGGACGATATTGGTATAGGTACCGCTGCCGGAAAGATAACGATAGCTGTGCTTTAGTCCGGCTGGGATAAAAACTGATTTCGGACTTTCAATGATTTGCTGTTCGCCTTCAATTTCTACCTCGCAGACTAGTCCGGTGCCGTCTGGACGGCTTCCCCAAAAAATAAAAGCACTGTCACAGTGATGGGCATGAACATCTACATGACCCTCTAGATCATCAGCGATTGAGTCATGTGGAAATACACGCTGGATGACATAAAAAGAAGTTCGATCATCTGTCCGATGATCCAGATGGACCCAGCGAATCCCATAACCGTCACGATGATATTTCAGTTCGGAGGCTCCTTTGATGAATGGTTGACCCGCTCTTAAAGATGGAGAGAGTCTAGAGCCTTTTCGTTCCGTCCGTTTTCCTTGTATTTTGCGCGTCCTTCCCACTGTTTCGGGGGGAATCCCCTCGTATGCAGCTGATCCTTGCTGAATGGCTTTAATATGGTATGGCGCAATATGAGTAAATACGTCTTTTCCGATAATTGGTCGCCAGTGGTCAGCCCTGCAGCCGGCCGCAAGCTGCAGAGTGCGGGCTAATTCCGGAATATGCGTTAAGTTAAAAAGCTTTAGATCCCGTTTTTTGGCTAAAATGGCGGAAAAGCTTAAGAGATCCACGATTCCTGCGCGTTCGCCTATTCCGCATAATGTCGTGTCTATCACAGTTGCCCCTGCATCGATAGCGGCAAGTGCGTTTGCGGAAGCTAATCCTAAATCATTATGCAGATGAACTTCAATTTCACAAGGAAAGGTTTCAACCGCTGCTTTGACTATCGCAGTACATTGCTGCGGCTCCCAAATTCCGACCGTATCAGCCAAGCTAATTCGGTCAGCCCCTGCTGAGCATGCCAATAAGCCAAGACGCTGAATATCATTCCAATCGGTTCTCGAGGCGTCTTCAATTGTAAAACGTACCTTCAGTCCCAGTTTTTTTGCTTCATGAATGGAGTTTACTGCCTGCTGCATCACATATTCTGCGGACTTATTTGTAAATTTTGTCTGCAGGGAAATCGGATTAATCGATGCCCAAATCCCGATCCAGTCCGCTCTTGCTCGATAGACTGCATGCACATCGCCGATTTGCGCCCGGGCATGCATCAGAACCTCTGCCTTTTGTGCTGCATCTGCTACGGCACGGCAAATCTCCTCCTCCTCTTCTGAAATACTGGGATGCCCCACTTCAATCATTTTTACACCAAAGTCCTCTAACTTCTGAAGTAGCTGGATTTTATCCTCCTTTGAAAATCGAATCCCATGTTGCTGCTCCCCCTCTCGCAGGGTAGCATCGAGTAGAATGATGTCCTTTTTCATTGATTTTAGTCCTTCCTTTGGTCTGGTGAATGTTTATGGCTGCTGTTTCATCGGCAAAGGCAGCGTGATCCAGCGTTAAGCTGAACCTATCCGCTACCCGGCGGCCACTGTCAGCAGAGGTGTTATTTTTTTAAGCCTGATAGTTGTTTAAAGAGCAGCAGATTTTTCTCTCTGGCTGTACCCACACTAGGACGGCACAATAGTTTGCATGATTTTTTTCAATAAAGCAATCTAATTAAATGAATAATAAATATAAGAATACTTATATTTAAGTTCGCAAAAGCCCCTCATTTTAAGGAAAAAATGGATATCATCCCGGCAGCAATAATCAAACCAGCCGGTAGTCCCTTCGTAAATAACACAGCAACAAGAGTTCCGATTAAGACACCCAGTAAGATTACCGGATTTCCGGCCAAAACCCCAACCCCTTTCCCGCCAATAAAGGAGACTAGGAAACCTGCCAGAATCGCTCCAATTCCTATAGGTGAAAAAAAGACCTGTGATACATTGGAGACTGTCATTTTTCCAGATGCAATCGGCATTAAAAGAAATAGCATCAAGAAAAAAATGCCGGTAGGAAATGCATATTGCTGGATAAGGTTGAGTCCGGTCTTTTGGATGCTAGCGGCTAACAGGGCCAATAAACCGGCGGCAACGGCCAATGTATAATCCTTGACGAGTAGAGCAAGAAGCAAAATGGCTCCCAGTACGATAAAAGAAAACATTATGTCACCCTCAATTATAAAGTCGTATAGTCCCAGGTTCCGGATTCCGGTGTGATAACCTGTACCATGCTCTGATCTGCAAAATCGACATGAATTAAGCTCGGACTGATGACCGGTTTTAAATTTTCCCGCTCGATGACCCATTTAAATGCCTCAAAGCTGGCTAAAATGCCGACAACATTAGCAATTGGAGCCAGTACCGCCCATGGGCGTTCTTTTTTGACATAACTGTCTGCCCACTTTTGATCCGCACCATGCATGACGGAGTTCAAAGCACGGCCATCTTTAATTTGATGGATTTTTTCCTTCATCTCATCCGTCAGTTCTTTTTGATAGGATGGATAGCCAAGAGCAATTTCATATGGTGTCGAGTCGGGCGAGAAGGACATAACTCCGCCTCTGAATGGAGGAGTCACTGCAATCCAGACAGAGGGAATTCCAAGCTCCTGCGCAGTCCGATGAATAATGGCACGAGCAACTAAATTATCGGTTGCATCGATGACAATGTCTGTTTTGCCTAAAAGCTCCTTTGCATTGCTTTCTGTAATGAACTCTTTCGTGACACGAAGCTGTAAGGCAGGATTAATATCCAGCAAAAGTTCACGGGCGACCTCTGCCTTTTCTTTGCCCAGTTGACTGACAGAGCTGAGCATTTGTCGGTTGATATTACTTGCTTCAAATACATCGCGATCAATAACGTGCAAGGAACCGAAACCCATTCGGGCTAATTGAATGAGAGTAATTCCTCCCACGCCGCCTGCGCCGACAACCGTAACGTACGCCTGACGCAATTTTTCTTGTTCCTCCTGTGAGATCACTCCTATATTTCGTGTAAAGCTTTCTTGATATAAATTCACTGTGGTCATTATGTTTTTCTCTCCTTTCAAAATATCAATCTATTATGGTCTTGTCCGTTCAGGGAGTATTCTTATAAGGTTGTATAGTCCCAGCCGCTTTCAGGAGCATCTTTTACCTGCACCGGTGCCGTGCTGTCAACGTCAATCAGAATACCTTTCGGCGCCCTGGCTAAAGGCTCACGGCCAGTCAGCACCTGTACAGCTTCATGAAAGCTAAAGAGAGACAAAAGATGTGCACGCATCGGTGTAATGATCCAGCCTGCTTTTCCATCGCAAAAATCCTGCGCCCATTCCTTAGGAGCACCTTTTTGTACTGAATACCATGCACGGCCTTTCTTGATATCTGCCACCTGCTGACGTAGTTCAGGGTCTACCATTTTTTCGCCAGTAATGGAAATATTTAAGGCTTCTTCATAAGGGATGCCTGCAGGGAAAAAAGTAGATACAAATCCGCGGGTTGGCGGGCTGCCTGACATTCCTACACTTGGGATTCCCAATTCTCTTGCAGTCCGATGGATGATCACCCGGGATGGCATATCATCAACCGCTTCGATGACAATATCATGGCCCATCATTAGATCTGTTACATTCTCTTCGTCCACCTTTGCCTGAATAAAACGAGTAGAGATATACGGATTAATATCCTTTACCATCTTTTCTCCGACACTTGACTTTGGCTCACCTAGCACGCTTGAGACCGCGAGCATCTGTCTGTTGATGTTGGAAATCTCGAATTCATCAGGATCCACACCGCTGATATGCCCAACTCCCATGCGGGCAAAAAGAATGGCCTCATACCCACCGACGCCGCCAAGGCCAAAAATGATTACTTTCGCCTGTCGAAGACGCTCCTGTTCATCCTTGGAATAAACACCAATATTTTTCTTTACCATTTCCCAATAAAATAAATCTTCCTCCACATAAATCCCCCATTTCATTCGTCATTATTTTTCGAAATTTTTGTCATGTAGAACCCCTAAGCAAAATAATAAAAAAAGAATAAATAATACATGTGAGGAAAATATTACAAAAATGTTAAATGCTAGGCAAACGGAAGGAGGCTTCTGCTGTTTCACTAAATATTTTGTAGCAAAGCTCGAAGTGAATCTAATTCGCTCCGCCGGTAGTTCCTTACCAGTGATCCACAGGAAGAAGTGAGGATAATGAGTAAAATCGTTTAAAATGCTGGCTGAAAAAGAGGAAGGACAGGATCAATTCGAATCGATAAAACGGTACCTTTGTAAAAGAATAGGGCGGATTGAACGTTCTGTTTGAAGAAATGATCGTAGATTTGAAGATGGTGCAGTGAGGAATCTATGAGGCTTAAAGTTTGTTAACCCTTATACATAAGAAACCTTAGGGCGATGAATGGGTGGGTGGCGCCAAGTATCATTATTGGGAAATTTTAAATCAAACATTTGATCGAAATTTCGTTGTTCGTTATTGGCTATGGCCATGCGTTGGAAGCTGAAAAGTGCAGAACAGCAGACAAAAACTCTATCAAAAAAAGGGATAAGTCACGGTATTGCACCTATTAAGGCTTCATCCAAAATAGCGGGCTTTTTGTGACTTTTGAGATTAAGTGAATAATTTTTTCTAATATATAACATAGAAGGGCTGCCCGGAAAGTTGTTTTTTCGATTTCCGGAGACCTTCTCTCGTTTCAAGGCTTTGGTTCTTGATTACTCTATTTTAGGGGACTTCCTTTTTATGGACAGTTCCTTTTCTTTGCTATCATCTTATATTACTGCTGTCCTCGACTATTTCTGTCCGGCATTCAGCCTCCATCATTTCATTTCCATCTCACTGTTTCGATTGTATAAATACTCCACTGCGCTTAAAAGTGTAGCGAGTTCCTCGATAGAATAGTTATTATATAAATCATTTTCCGTTAGATTGGTAATATCGATTTCCTCAAATCCCGGTATTTCGGTGATATAAATTTCTTGCGAGATGGCTTTAATGGTTTGCACCATGTCTTTCTTGATTTTCTTCATTCTTGCCGAGATATTTGTTTTACGTGAAAGCTCTATCTTTTTCTTGGTCTCTTTTTGAATATTGGCCGCAGTGCTCTTTGTACAGTCAGTTGGAGCGCCGGATGTGTTCTCTCTCCAAACGTCGGGAGCTTTGCTTTGCTCTGTTTTCCTCACTGTGCCAGCAGTCTGTTCCTGCAAAGCAGCGCATTTGCGGCAAAGCTGGTCTTGATTCACCTTGCTGACCTTACGCCGGCAGTTTATACATATCTCCGTTTTCTTGGATCTTAATTTGGAGGAAGCCTGACATTCTAGGCACATGTATTTATTAAAGAAAAGATCGGCGCTTTTAATTTTATTACAGCCAAAACATCTTTGCATTCTCAACATACTCACCCTTTTATTATTTTAGAAATAGATTTGTGGCAGCGGGTGTTTGACTATTCTAATAAGTATTCTATTTTTTCAATTATAATACAATAATATGCTATATAATATTTTGATAGTTAATTAACGCGAAATAGAGCTAATAGTCCTGGTTTGATAGTATCAGCATCATGTAAATATAGTTATTTTTATAAGAAAAGAGTAGTGGTGAAGAAGATTGGGAGATGACAACACACGGGAGACTTGATTTTGATCATCTCTTGGTTTGAAAGATTTTCCCGCTGTGATGTTGTCCTCCCATTTTACGGACGGGCAGTCGGGAAGATAAAGAAGGATGATTTGTGTGAAGATTGGTGTAAGCTTAGCTGTATTTATACGATCTAATCATGGAGAATGTTGATATATCAAGGTTCTGAAACAAGAAAAGGGACATGCAGAAGTCGAATGTACGACTTTCTGGATGTCCCTTATTTGATTGAATCGTATTCTTTAGTTTTCCTGGATATCCTTCCGATCTTTCTTTAGCATTTTGGAAAGAATTTCATATACGATTGGTACAATGACTAATGTTAATAAAGTCGAAGTGATAAGACCGCCGATGACCGTTGTCGCTAGGTCTCGCGATATCAGACCTCCACCGCCTTCGCCAATTGCCATTGGCAGCATCGCTCCAATGGTTGCGATGGCTGTCATCAGAATCGGACGCAAACGCGTTGCCCCTGCTTCTAAAATGGCATCACGCATGACCATGCCATCGCGTTCCATATGGATTATGCGGTCAACTAAGACGATGGCATTCGTGACAACAATTCCGATTAGCATTAGCAGCCCCATCATAACCGATACTGAAATCGTCTGGTCGGTAATATACAAGCCGATAAATGAACCGATGACTGCAAACGGCAAGGAGAATAGGATAGCGAATGGTGCCAGTCCTTCACCAAATGTAACAACCAGAATAAAATAGACGATAAGGATGGCTGCAATCATAGCAACTCCCAGCTTAGTGAAGGTTTCCTGCATATCTGCTGCGACCCCTTCCACACCGGTAGTGACACCTTTTGGAAGATTCAGCTTATCGATCTTTTTATCAGCCGCTGTTGTTGCTTTTGAAATATCTTCATCCGTAATGGTACCGGATACAGTTGCATAATATTCCCCTTGGGAGCGGGTTAAGGTGCTGAACGTCGTTCCTTCTTCTACCTTTACCAGCTGCGAAAGCGGCATCGCAGTACCTAGGGCTGTATTTATCTTAGTCTGCAGTAAATCCTCTACCGACTTCGGATCGACCTTTGTTTCACGTTTAACAATGACATTGATATCATTCCCGTTATGTTCTACCGTTGTTAAAATTTCAGGAGCCGATGAAGTGGTTAATGCCATAACAATTTGTCCTGTCGTTAAGCCGTATTGCAGAAGATTCTGCTGGTCTACTTTGAACGTATGCTCAACATAAGGATCTTCGTAGTCGGAGGTAATATCCTTTAATCCCTTCACGTCTGTTAAAGCATTCTCTACTTGTTTGACTGCTTTGCTTAGTTTGCCTAGGTTTTCACTGTATAGTGTGTAGCTGACATCATTTGAGCCTGCTGACATCGCAGTGAAATTCTGAGAGGTCCATTTACCGGACTGGTCGAGGTCAGATAAATATTTTTCCACCTCTTCCTTTGCGTCAAGGAAATTATCCATGTCAGGGTCAAAAATCAAGTACATTAATGCGCCGTTACGGCCGCCTGTAGCCATAGCCATCATGGCATCATCGTTCGATACGTCATTTACTGATACTTGTAAAATATCAATATCATCACGTTTCATTAATTCTTTCTCGACCTCTTCAATATTAACCAAGGTTTCTTCCTTCAGCTCGCCGGTTGCCGGAGTATAGCTTAAATACATGGCTTTTTCCTGCTCTGACCCCATGAAGGAGAAGCCAATCAGCGGTGTTAAGGCAAGAGAGCCAGCCAGCAGCAAGAGCGCAATGGTCGAGGTGATGACCTTGTGGTTTAACGCCTTCTCTAAAATGAACTTGTACCATTTGGCCAGTTCTCCGATACCTTTGTGTTTTTTGCCTGTTTTCTCACTGTATAATTTTTTACGGAAAAGAGTGTGAGAAAGAGTTGGTACAATGGTAATCGCCACAAGTAAGGAAGCACCTAGGGCGAAGGTCATCGTCAAGGCAAATGGCATGAACAATTCGCCCACCATGCCGCCTACAAAAATCAGCGGAGCAAATACGGCTACCGTTACTAATGTAGAGGATAGTATCGGCTTGAACATTTCAATCGTTGCTTCACGAATTAAGGCACGTCCGTTCAGCTTTTCCTCTTTTAAGTGCAAGCGCCTGTATATATTCTCCACGACGACAATCGAGTCATCGATGACACGCCCAATCGCTACGGTAATGGCCCCTAATGTCATAATATTTAAGGTAATATCAAGCCAGTTCAACAGCAGCAAGGCCATGAATACCGATACTGGAATCGAGATAATCGAAATGATCGTTGATTTAAAGTCACGAAGGAACAAGAGAATGATTAAAACAGCAATTAAACCGCCGAATACAGCTTTTTCGACCATGGAGAAGACAGAGTCTTCAATCGGTTTCCCTTGATCGAGCGTTACATCAATGGTCAGTCCGTCAATTTTTTTCTTCTGATCCTTAATCAAATCCTTAACGGCATTGACGACCTTTACAGTATTTGCGTCCTGTCCCTTGACAATTTGAATAGAAATGGCGTCTTCACCATTAGTACGTGAAACAGATTGTACCTTGCCTACGGTTTTAATATCCGCAATATCACTTAGTTTGACGAATGGAGAAGGTTGTGCTGCTGACGGTGTAACCGGAATCAGTATTTCCTTTAGTTCATCAACAGACTTCATCTTACCGTCGACATAAATCGCTTCTTCTCCGGATTCAAACTCATAAATGCCTAATGATGAGGCCATATCACTGGCCTGGATCATTTCCTTCACTTTGTCTTCCGTAAGACCAAGCTCGGCCATTTTGGCCTCATTATAGGTGAAGTCTACTTCTTCAATATGCTGGCCGGTAATTGTAGCAGATGCTACACCGTCAATCTTTTCAATTTTTGGTAAAATAATATCTTCAACCGTAGAAGTTAATTCCACGATATCTTCTTTCGAGCTACTAATCGATAGGGCCACAACTGGCATCATATTCATGCTGATTGCTGTAATGGACGGTTCCTGTGCATCTTCCGGCAGTTTGACTCCGTCAATTGCTGCCTCAAGCTCACGCTTTTTCTCATCCATATCCACACCGTACTCGTATTCGATCTGCAACTGGGATACGCTCGAAGATGAATTGGAATATACATTTTTGACCTCTTCAAGTCCTTCGACAGCCTTTTCCATTGGCATCGAAACTTCATTCATTACCTGCTCGGGAGTTGCACCCGGGTATACCCCCATGACAATCAAATAAGGAATCGAGATATTGGGAATCGATTCCATTTTCATTCGTGTTCCAGAATAAATGCCAGAAACTGTAATGATAATCGTTAGCAGCCACACTGCCAGTTTATTCTTTAAGACAAAGTTGACTAGACCTTTCACTATTACACCTGCCCTTAATTGACTAGTATCGTACAGTTATCTATAATAATGACTAATTGGTCAAGTGTCAATGGAAGAGTAGGAGTTGAGTGTTTCAGATGGCGAAAAAACAATTAATTATGGAAAAAGCACTGGAGCTATTCGCAGAAAATGGATTCGAGTCCACATCGGTCCAACAGATTACGGAGAAATGCAGAATCTCAAAGGGAGCCTTCTATCTCTCCTTTAAATCGAAAGATGAATTAATTTACAGTATAACGGATCATTTTATGAGCGCATTTGTCGCTGATATTGAACGAACGGTCAATAGGAAACAACCTGTTGAGGATTTATTGTACAATTATTTTTTTGAATCCTTCAGTGCTTTTGAAAAGTATGCGGAGTATGCCAGGCTTTTTATGAAAGAACAATCCATAACGGTGAATACTGAGTTGATCAAAAGGATGGAGATGTATCAGGCACATCTGACGAACCTTCTTTTTTCTGTCGTAGATCGGCAGTTTACGGAAAAAGATGCTGCGATGAAGGCCGATCTTGTTTTTATGATTCAGGGTTTTGTGAAAACCTACGGGGAATTATTTTTACGGGATCATTTACCGGTTGATATTGGCTTGGTATGTACGGCTTTAGTGGAAAAAATTAATATCCTTTCTGAGCATACTGCGATTCCTTTGCTATCACCAGAATTCTTTGCCTTTTCTGTACACGGATTTGTCACACCAACGAGGGAACAAATTATCGAGATTCTGACAGAAAAAATCTTTGAAATGGATGATCCTATTATTAAGGAATCACTGGCATTGCTGAAAGGCCACCTGACCCAGCAGTCACTTAGCCCTGCTATCCTTCAGGGGTTGCTCAAAAACCTAAGCGAAAACTCCCATACGAAATGGATCGCCTACCTCTGTCGGCAGTTCGGGGCTGTAGAGTAGAAGAAGGCATACAGCATTTCAGGGCGTCATGTGGGACGCCCTGAATAATAATAGAAGATAGGTTTGCAAGTACCTGCAATCATCCAGTGAAAAAAGCGAAAAAAATAAAGAGAATTTTTAGGATGACTTTGCCCTAGAATACGCTTTCTTTATGATCGAGATAATGAGAAGGGGAAGCGGCAGGAAGAAAAATAAATATATTGAAACATTGCCGATCCAATCACTTAACCTAAATAGATCATTAATGGTGTCGGGATACATAGCAATAAAGTAAATGACCGGAAGCAGTCCAAACATGAATTTATGTATATTCTTATTTGTAAGTTGGGCCAGTCCTAAAGCAGCGGCATAATAGGTGATGGTGAAGGTAGAGAATATTTGCATCATCCAAGTGACCATTAGCAAGGATTCAAACCGCTCAAAAATTAAACCAGTCAGCTCAAAGCTTCGTATTAGATCAAAGGTCGGCCATGTTCTTGTTATTACTCCATCCGTAGATAGCCCGCCGATGACCATCACTAAGGTTATCACGTAAAAAACCACTGCCATGGAAGTAGCTGTCAAAACTACTTTTACTGCTTTATTTGGCTGTTTCATAAACGGTAATAGCAGCAGCATGATTTCAGCACCGATATACGCAATAGTGGTCGTCTTCAAGCCTTTTAGTACAGGGATAAAGCCGGAACCTAACACGGGACGCAAGTGATCGATCTCAAATATTTTGAAGCTCATAAAGGTTACGAGTAAAAAAAAGATGACGGTGATCGGGAGGATCATCTCAAACAGACGTGCAATGGCATTGATGCCCCCCAATATGAGATAAAGTCCAACCCACATAAATGTCATGGTTATGGGCCATTGGGGGGTTTCCTCCAAGAGCAAAAACGACGTGACCTCTGCCATTGACCTCACTTCAAATGCGGAAAGCGTAGAAAAGTAAAAGACTATAACTAAACTGAGTACACTGCCTGCCCATTTCCCCACAATCTCCTGACTGTATTGGTAAAAAGTCTTGTCAGGGAAACGCTGGCTTAATTTTACCATGATCACCCCGGCAATCATGGCGATCAGGCCTCCTAGAATGACGGTGATCCACACATCTGGAGTTTTCACCTTCTCAGTAACCGTTCTAGGCAGGGTCATAATCCCTGATGCAAGGATAAAGTTAACGACGATAACGGCTGCTTGAGCGGATGTTATTCGATCCTTCGGGTTGAGAAGCATAGCCTGTTTCACTCCCTTTTACCGCGAGTTATCTTTTTCGTACCGGGTTTTCTGTATGAAGGATTTTAGGTCGGCGTTTCATCATCATCAGAGGCATACGGACCATAAAATCCTTCCAATCATTTAAACGATAAGGAACGGTTGGACTCACATAAGGGACGCCAAAGCTCTTTAATTTCACCAAATGGCTGATGATGAAAAGGATGAATAGGACGAGCCCGTATAATCCAAATATTGCAGCACAAAACATAGCGGTGAAGCGAAGGAGACGGAGAGCGATCCCGGCATCATATTGCGGAAGGGCAAACGATGAAATCGCCGTTAGCGCTACGACAATGACCAAAATAGGGCCGACAATCCCTGCCTGTACAGCAGCTTCTCCAATAATTAAGCCGCCGACAATTCCTATCGCAGAGCCTATGGGCTTTGGTAAACGCAAACCGGCCTCGCGTAAAATCTCAATCGATATTTCCATAAAAAGTGCTTCAACGAGTGCAGGATACGGAACCGGGACTCTCGAGTTCATAATGGATATGGCCAGCTTAGTCGGAATCAGACCTGGATGAAATGAAATAAAAGCAATATACATGGCAGGTGTTAAAAGAGACAAGATGGCGGCAAGAAAACGAAGCAAACGAAAGAACGAGCCGGGAATCCACCTGATATTATAGTCCTCTGGCGATTGCAGCATCATGCTAAAGGTGACCGGAACAATCAATGCGAAGGGTGTCCCGTCTAATAGGATGGCGACTCGGCCTTCTGTCAGGGCAGCCATCACGCGGTCAGGACGTTCGGTATTCTGAACCTGCGGAAAAGGGCTGAGATAGTCATCCTCAATCAGCTGTTCGATAAAGCCAGATTCTGGTGCATGATCGATATCAATCCTCTGAATTCGCCTTTCTACCTCTTGCACTAAATCTGTATCAGCAATATCGGTAATGTAGGCGACCACTAGGTCTTTCTTTACACGGGTGCCTACCTGGTATTTAATCATCGATAAATTGTCTATCTTGCCATTTCCTCTCAAGAGTGCGGTATTATCACTTAAAGCTTCGGTAAAGCCCACCCGCGGGCCTCTGACTAAAGTCTCTGAGACCGGTTCCTCAATATTTCTTGTCTTTTCCTGGGTTGTTCCAATGAGTAATGTTTGTGATAAACCATTGATTAACAGTGCGGTAGATCCGGTTAAAACTTTTATTACTAATTCATTAATGGATTCCAATACTTCAACTTCACATACAGTGAGCACATGATCTTTAATAAAGTCAATTGAAATACCTTCAGTATCGATATTCCGGCAATGGGGTTCTACTGTGAAATTCGCCATCAAGGATCTCATAATAATATTATTAATGAGTTCTTTGTTTGATAATCCTTCTATATATACAATAGCTGCCCGAATACCGGTACATCCTAATTCAAATTCACGAAAATGCACATCCCAGTTATGGCCGATTTTTTCTTTAATCGCTTTTAAATTGACGTCTAATTCTTGTGAAAAAGCATTGCTTGTCTTGTCAACATTTGATTTTTGTCCATTATCACTTTTTGTCCGTGTTTTTGTTTTCCAGATCTTCATCTTCATGAGTCATCCTCTGCTGTTCGGATCCATTTAAAGAATCGTGAGATCATATATGGAATGATAAGGGCGACAACCGCTTGTACAAAAATTTTCCAGTCTGGAATACTAAAAACAATCGTTTTCCACATTTCCCCACATCCTGTTCACATACGAATCTAACTGCTGACATTAATCTTCATCCTATCAAAATGACCGTAATTAGGATAAAAATCCTTATCTTCACAAATAGTATCAAGAATTATTGTGTCTTCTATACATGGAAAATGCTTTTTTATCTAATAAGTTCTACCTGATAAGCATGGGAAGGTTTTTTCTAATGAGGGTGAAGGGAAGAGAAAGATAAAGGATGTAAAAAAATTTTGTGAGATATAAACCTACATAACTATAAGGTGATAAAAGTTGCTGTTAAAATTTCTAGTGAAGATAACACTTGGGTTTATGAAAAATAGTATTATTTAAAATGATATCAAAATATAATATGGATGAAACAAACAATTGTCAAGTCCATTTGAGGTATCTTCAGGACCGTCAAGATGGAGACAAGGCATGACTCTTGAAGGGACTTTAACGTTAATATGAATGAAAGTGGAACTCCGAAAAGGTAATCATCAAGAATATTGAGATATCAAGCCTTTGAAACATAAAAAGGGGAACCCAGATATCGAAAATTCGACGTTTTGGATGCCCTGATTTTGTGTGATGCCCGAATAGTTTGGATATTGAGACAAAAATTTGCTTGTTTCGCCATGTCCTGCTCAAATTCGTACAGCATTTGCTTGATCTACCTATTTCATTGCTGCGGAACGAGAATCTGCTTTTTGCACGTTTCACATCTATGACTCAGCCATTTCTATCTTATTGATCATCTAGATGTTGTTCATTGTATGGCTCAACGTGAACCAAAACTTCTGCATTGGGATTCACCTTTTCCTTAATGATTTCCTCAATGGCATGTACTAGGGCGTGTGATTCCTCAGTGCTCAAATCGGGTTCAACTAGAATATGCAGATCAATATAGCAGGCATGATAGCTGCCTCTGCTTCTAATTTTGTGCGCATCCCTTACTTGGTGAAAGGACATAACCAGGCTTCTGATTTCCTCTGAATTGGCAACCGAACGGTCAACTAATACATCGCTATTTTCTCTAAAAATTTCATAAGCTGCATGTATGATAAAACCGGATACCACTAATGAGGCAATCGGGTCAATGAATGCGGGCATTCCGAGCTTGACAGCAATTAGTGTTGCCAGTACTCCGATGGAAACATAGATATCACTTCGGGTATGCATCGAGTCAGAAATCAAAATGGGACTTTGCAATTCCTTTCCCTTTCGATACTCGGTAACCGAGACAAAGATGTTGATCCCCAGTGTAATGAGCATCACAATTAGACTTGACATTGAAATATCCGGCTCCACGGGGTTGCGAAATCGATCCATCGCATCGTAGATGACTTTTCCTCCGACGAAAAATAGCATCGCTGAAATAAACATTCCGGCCAATGTCTCAAATTTATTGTGGCCATAAGGATGGTCCAGGTCCTTTGGTTTCATCGCAAGCCGAATCCCAATTAAGCCGACAACGTTGGACATTCCATCAGACATAGAATGGAATCCATCTGCTGTCATACTTGCACTTTGAATGATCGATCCGATTACAATTTTTAATACGGCCACAATTAAATTTGCGAGTAAAATCACAAACAGCACGAGCTGAACCTTTTTAAATGTATCTGTACTCATCAAAACTCAATCCTCCATTACAGCTACAGCGGCTCCCCAAATGCATTGAACAAATATGCTTGATTGGTGTAATGGTTTGAATATTCCCCCCACTAAACATGCTAATAGGTTATGGCCATTTTTTGATATAACTGCACCAGCCATTTGCTAATCGGGTGTTCACTGAATATAAGCCTTTTTACTATATCAAAAATGAGCTGATTTTACTTCACATTTCATTATAATATGAAAAGGTTATTTATAAATCGTTCAATTGGAATAAGAGAAAATAAACAGCATAGGGTATAAGGTCTGCTTTTTGCAGCATCAAATAAAATGTAGATAACAATCTTTCCAAAAGAAATTCATCATTCCGCTGTTTTTGCTAAAGAATATATCATAGATATAAATGGGAGAATAGTGAAAAAAATCGGATGAATAAGATTATATATGAAAGAAAGCAGGGCACTATGTGAATGGCCCTGTCTTTTTTAACTTGCAAGAGTATCTGAATTTTAGATATAGTTGATTTTTTCGATACGATTAAAATTCCTCATAGACTGCAGGATTCTGGTTGGCAATTCTTCCTTCAGGGAAGGAGAGCCCGTTAATGATTTCCATGTCTGACTCATCCAGAGCAAAGTCAAACAGAGAGATGTTTTCAAGTTGGCGGACTGCTGACGCTGATTTTGGAATAGAAACAGCACCGAGCTGATAGTGCCAGCGTAAAACAATTTGGACAATTGTCTTGTTATGCTTTTGAGCAATCTGCTGCATCACTGGAAGTTCGATGTCGCGGGCTCCGCGGGTTAAAGGACTCCATGATTCGGTCATGATGTTTTTCTCAGCATGATATTTTCTTTGCTTCTCTTGGTTGAAGTATGGGTGCAGTTCGATTTGGTTTACGCTAGGCAGTACGCTGGTTTCCTTTTCCAGCCGATCGATATGTTCGGGCAGGAAGTTGCACACACCGATGGAGCGGATTAGACCCCATTTCTTTGCATCAATCAAAGCCTGCCATGCTTCAACATAATGATCTTGCTTAGGGTTCGGCCAGTGAATGAGATATAAATCATAATAATCAAGTCCTGCGCGGTATAGAGATTCCTGAATGGCAGCTACTGCTTTATCATATTCCTGATAGCGACCGGGAAGCTTTGAGGTAATTCTCAACTGCTCGCGCGGGATTGAAGTACGTCTCACTGCTTCCCCGATTGTTCCTTCATTTTCATAATTATAGGCAGCATCTAGCAGGCGGTAGCCTAAATCTACTGCGCTAAGTATTGAGTTGACTCCTTCATTTCCCCGAATGTGATATGTACCTAAACCAATGACCGGTAGCGTCATGCCATCGTTCAATGTAACCTCAGGAATTTTCAAGTTCCCCATTTTCTTCACTCCTTTCGTATCATTTTAAGATTAGCATAATTTAATAAGGATTTCATGAATTCTGGCTTCCACTAAGGTGAAGATTGTACTGAATGAACGCCCCCAAAGATGTGAAAAATGCAAAATAAAAAACCCGCAGTTCCATGGAGGATGCGGGTTTTTACATTCTATTTGTTTGTTGTTATATTTGCGAAGGAGAGGCTACAATGTGAAATCCTTCGGCAGCGTATATTTCTTGGAACTGCCGGATGCGTTCGTCGATTTCCGACTCGGGAATGTCAGTGTCACAGACCGAAGATGTATCGAATTCATAGCTTACAAACCATAAATCATATAATTTTTCCATATCCCTTCACTCCTTATAATATGATGATCTAGGCTTTGGCTAAACAAAGGCCGAACTGTACAGCTTTCAAGGAAGTTTTGTATATGTTATTAATTTGTGTATTATATTATTCATGAACCTGAAAAAAGGATTCATCGGCATACTTAAGTTTTCTATATTAATAAGAGATCTCCTTTTTTAAAATGAAAAAAATCTTTCCCCTTCATTCATTTTGTTATGGGTTCTATCAGTGAGGAACGGATGGTAAATTTTCTTCATGAATCTGCCTGTGATCATGCACGAAAGTTTTCATCAGGTCTTTAAGAGATTCGCTACCAAAAATAAACGGAACGCCGTCTTGACGCTCCGTTCTCTATCCTATATCAGGCAAAATTCTTCACCATTCCCATCATTTATATACCCTTATCCTAGCTGCTCCTTCTGCTCCGCTTTCGCAGTGTGCTCCTTTTTCTTATGGAATCCCTTTGTATAATAAACCCCGACTAAAAAGAAAATCCATGCCGGTCCAACGAATAGGGCAATTCTTGTGTCCGGGAAATAGGCCATTAATCCAATCACTAGGGCTAGAAAAGCTAATGATAAATAAGAAGTAAATGGATAAAGTGGCAATTTATATTTCAAGCTATCAATCTGCTCCGGGTTCAGGCTCTTACGGAATTTGATTTGCGATAACAAAATCATGGCCCAGGTCCAAATTGCGCCAAATGTTGAAACTGCGGTTACCCAGATGAAAACCTTATCCGGAACGAAATAGTTAAGTATTACCCCGATTAATAAAGCGCCTGCTGTGGCCATAACGGCAAAGCTTGGAACGCCGTTTTTGTTTAATTTTCTAAAAGCCGGAGGAGCCTCTCCGTTATGCGCTAAATCATAGAGCATCCGCGAAGTACTGAAAATACCACCGTTACAAGAAGAAAGGGCTGCGGTTAATACAACAAAGTTAATGATTCCTGATGCGGCAGGGATGCCGATTTTATCAAAGGTTAACACGAATGGACTCCCATTGGCTCCAATCTCCGGCCAAGGGTAAATGGCCATAATCACAAACAATGCGCCAACATAGAAGATCAGAATACGGTAGAAAACGGTATCGATTGCTTTTGCCAGCGTCTTTTCTGGATTTTTCGCTTCTCCGGCAGTAATCCCGATCATCTCTACCCCAAGGAAGGCAAACATTACCATTTGCAGGGACATTAAGACCCCGGTCATGCCATTTGGCAGAAACCCGCCATTCTTCCAGAGGTTGCTGATGCCGGTGGCAATTCCCCCGTTGCCGATCCCGAAGATAATCATGCCTAGTCCAACGAGAATCATCATGATAATGGCAACGATTTTTATCAAAGCAAACCAAAACTCCATTTCTCCATAAGCTTTCACCGAAAAGAAGTTAATCGTCATCATAATGGCTAGAGCGGAAAGGACCCAAATCCAGCGCGGTACACTCGGAAACCAGAATTCCATATAAATACCGGCTGCCGTTAGTTCCGCCATTCCTGTTACGACCCACAAAAACCAATAGTTCCAGCCTGTAATGAAGCCTGATAAATTTCCTAAATAATCACGGGCATATTTGCTGAACGAGCCCGCTACCGGGTTATGAATCCCCATTTCCCCGAGTGCCCTCATAATAAAGAAGATGATGATTCCGCATACGATGTAACCTAACAAAATCCCTGGTCCTGCTAGCTGGATCGTGGATGCGGATCCTAGAAACAGCCCAACTCCGATGGCCGAGCCCAAGGCCATGAGGGTAATATGTCTTTCCTCAAGTCCTCTTTGTAATTGATGTGATTTTTTTGGAAGATCCTTTTTCATGCCTTTCCCTCCCTATTTAATCCATGCAGTTCATTATTCACAAAGCCCCCAGATTGAATCGAACGAACACTTTTTCAGTGTACATCAAAAATAAAAGGAAAACGTTTACATTTCGAAAAAATTTTTATGAAAAACAAGTAATTTACTATTCAATCTTAACATTTTTTAATTTACAATAGTTTTGTGAAAACGTTAAAAAATATTTCACATTTTTGTATCAGACTCACAAAAGTGTTAAAAAATTCACAACCTTCATTCATGTAAGCGCTTATGATTTATTTCTATTAAGTAGCAGAAAGGTTTGATTAGCATGATACAGAATCCTTTTCATACTCATATTCACAGCCTGGAGGAATTAGCAGACGGAATCAGTGCTGAGCTTCATCGCCCGGTTACGATTGAAGATGTGCACCACCGGCTTCTGTCTCACAGCTCCCATCAGAGTACAGATGCTGCCAGAACCTCTACCATCATTGAACGGCGGGTTCCTGAGCGAGTGATCAACCACTTATGGAGAACCGGAGTCATCCCAACCTTGATGGCTGCCAAAGGGCCCATCTATATTCCTGAGATCAAAGAGATAGGTTTGGGAAATCGGCTTGTTATTTCCATTTGGCACAAAGAGCAGGTGCTTGGCTTTATTTGGGTGCTCGAAGGAGAGAATACTTTTACTGAAAAAGACAAACAGTTTATGAAATATGCAGCTGAATCCGCTAAAAATTTCCTGCTGAAAAGAAAAATTAAGATGAATATAAAAGAAGAGAATCATCAGGAGGTTTTTTGGAAGATGCTGACGGGACAGTTTCATTCCAATGAACTGATCATCGAGAAATTTAGGGCTCTTCGCATTATGCAGCCATCCTTCTATGTGATAGCGATTTTTCAATTTTCGCAGGCTATCACAGATGACGAGGAACGAAAGCTTGGCTATGTATTAAATGCGATGCAGGGCTGCGAAGTATTGCTATACACAATTGATCAGGAGCAATTAATTATTCTCGCTGCATTAAATGAAAAAGAACTATCCTTAGAAATACTATATCAATTCAGTGAACGTTTGATTAGTAAAATAAAAGAGCGGCTTGGAGTCGATTCGGTTATCCAGGGAATCAGCAGTGTGCAAAGTGATCTCGTTCACATCGGAACGGCGTACAAAGAGGCCTCGACTGTATTATCGATGAAAAAAACATTTGCGGTTGAAATCGATCACATTCATAGTTATCAAAATTTGGGATTTTATCGGTATCTTGATATTCTTCTAGCGAATTTAAAAGCAGAGGAGCTGGAGAGTTACCATTTAAAAAAGCTTCATGAATATGATCAAAAATATAATACAAATCTCGTTGAAACATTGGAGGAATATTTAATTAAGGATTGTAATATCCATGACGCAGCCCGTTCCTTAAATATTCACTCCAACACACTTAATTATCGTCTAAAACGCATCTCCGATATTGGGGAAATTGATCTAAAAGATGTGACACAAAAAACAACCTTGTTTTTGGTGCTGAAATTGACACGTCACAGTGGTAATCCAAATTCAGAATTTCTAGAAATAGGGAATAATGCTAGTTAATAACAGTATGTCAATATAATATATATAAATGTTGTGATGTTGTTCACAAAATATTCATAATTTCGTGTATTTCAACAAAAGTTCCTTTCCAATTTTTCATTTTTAAACAAAGAAATCTGATGATGATTGAACTATGCTTAAGTCAGTTATAAAATATCCTGTAATGAGGGAGGAATTTTACAATGATTATTGGTGTACCGAAAGAAATTAAAAATAACGAAAGCCGAGTAGCATTAACTCCAAGCGGAGTTGTTTCACTTGTTCACGCAGGACATAAGGTCTTAATGGAAGTCGGGGCCGGAATTGGAAGCGCATTCACTGATGAAGAATACGCTGCGGCAGGAGCCAGGATCATTGAACAGGCAGCTGATGTTTGGGGTCAAGCAGAAATGATTATGAAGGTGAAAGAACCACTTGAAAGCGAATATCAATATTTTCGTAAGGGCTTAATCCTCTTCACCTATCTCCATCTTGCTGCTGAACCAGAATTAACAAAGGCGTTAAAGGAATCAGGGGTATTCGCCATTGCTTACGAAACAGTTGAAGTGAACCGCACGCTTCCGCTTCTGTCGCCTATGAGCGAGGTAGCCGGACGGATGTCCGCTCAAATCGGAGCGCAGTTCTTGCAGCGGATAAATGGCGGAAAAGGAATTCTTCTTGCTGGTGTACCGGGTGTTTCTCGCGGTAAGGTTACGATTGTGGGCGGCGGTGTAGTTGGAACCAATGCAGCGAAAATGGCTATTGGTCTCGGAGCCGATGTCACGATTCTAGACCTTAGCGCAGATCGCCTTCGCCAGTTAGATGATATTTTCGGCAACTCCATTAAGACCCTAATGTCCAATCCATATAATATTGCAGAAGCAGTGAAGGAGGCTGACCTATTAATTGGTGCCGTCCTCATTCCGGGTGCCAAGGCGCCAAAGCTGGTTACGGAAGAAATGGTGCAATCGATGAAGCCAGGCTCTGTGATCGTTGATGTAGCGATTGATCAGGGGGGAATTGTTGCCACTAATGATCGAGTGACAACACATGACGATCCAACCTTTGTCAAACACGGAGTTGTTCACTATGCAGTAGCCAATATGCCTGGTGCCGTTCCAAGAACTTCCACCTTTGCTCTGACAAATGTAACTGTTCCATATGCACTGCAAATTGCCAATAAAGGGCCTATTCAAGCGATTATTGATAACCCTGCCCTAAAACTCGGTGTAAATGTGGTGAATGGGGAAGTCACCTATGAACCTGTAGCGAAGGAGCTAGGCTACACCTATGTGCCGGTTGAAAAGGCACTTGATCAGGATTTGGTTACCATCTAAATAATTTACTGTATTTGCTGACGTTTATAATATAGCTATTATTCCCTCAAGGTTGCTCTTGGGGGCTTTTTCATCGTATGTCACTTTAGGGCTTTCGGGCTGGCATGATATCTGATTTTTGGAAAAAGGACGGCTGAATCTAAAGCAGGATAAGAGAATGCACAGGTCAGCACCATTATTTTTTTATGAAGAATTCCTTTTAAATGTTTGGGAAAAATCTCTAGAGCGGCATGTCCATAAAGCATATACTAAAAAAGCGAATGAATACGAGTAGGAACAAAGGAAAACTGAGGGGGAGACGAAATGAACCAACCGAGTTACCGTGACACATGGGCGGAGATTTCCTTTGCAGCCATCATACATAATGTCAGACAATTTAAAGACTTTATCCATAAATCAGTCCGTCTGATGGCTGTTGTAAAGGCAGATGGATATGGCCATGGGGCGGTGGAAACGGCTCGAGCCGCATTGGAGGCAGGAGCAGATGATTTGGCGGTCGCTTTGCTTGATGAGGCAATAGAGCTGAGGGAAGCAGGTATCACACAGCCTATTCTTGTATTAGGCTATACACCGAACCGCTCGATCCGGGATGCGATCCTAGCAGGCATTGATATAACCGTATATTCAAATGCCACCTTAGACGAGGTCATTAAGCAGGCCAATGAACTGAAAAAAATTGCCTCAATTCATCTTAAAGTGGATACCGGGATGTCAAGGATTGGCGTACAAACAAAGGAAGAAGCGCTTGCATTGGCGAGAAAAGCAGACATGTCACCTTATATCTTTCTAAAGGGAATTTTCACTCATTTTGCTCATGCCGATAGTGAGGATCCGGTCTTTACACACAAGCAGTTTGAGACATTCATCGAGGTGAACAAATATTTGGAGAAATCCGGGATTCTGATCCCGCTCAAGCACTGCTGCAATAGTGCGGGCACCATGAAATTTCCAGGTATGCATCTAGATATGGTCCGCATCGGTATTGCTCTTTACGGCCTGTATCCGGATGACTCCCTGAAGAACAGCCGTATTAAGCTGGAACAGGCGATGAGCTTGAAAACGAGAATAGCAGCCATTAAAACCGTGCCGAAATCTCAGCCAATCAGCTACGGTTGTACTTATATACCGACCCAGGATTCGGTTATTGCGACTCTGCCGATTGGTTATGCCGATGGATTATCACGCCTGCTCTCAAATCGGGGCAGTGTCATCCTGCATGGGCAAAAGGTGCCGATCACCGGCCGCATCTGCATGGATCAAACCATGATTGACGCCACTGCAGTACCGCAGGCTCTACAAGGCGATGAGGTTACCATATTCGGGCATAGCGGCAATACCTTCCTTGCGATAGATGAAATTGCCCAACTAATGGGCACCATCAACTACGAAGTTGTCTGCCTTATAGGAAAACGCGTTCCGCGAGTCTATATCAGGCAGCTGAACTCATCCGGGAACAATCCGATGCGTTCTCTAAAGCAGTCGATTTAATGGGAAGGAGCATAAGCATAGCTCTTTCCATTATACCAGCTAATATAAGTCAACACTTTTCATTTAAAGTATTAAGGCTAAAAATAGTGAATTAAAACACAGACATGGGTACAATATTGCGAAATCCTCGGGTCTAATTGACATGGAGTTACAAGGAGCGATGGCCATCTTCGCCGCAAATATAAAAAGAATATTGAAATTAATGAGTTAAAAAACGGGGTAATCCTGAAGTATATATGAAAAAGAAGACCTCACATTCATTTTTTAAATGTGAGGTCTTCTTTTTTAATGGGGCAACCTAAAAAACTAAGTAAAAAACATATGTTTTTCAGTGGCCTCCCTCTCAACCAACCTTTTTTACTTCTAATTATTGTTGTTTGTATTGAGGTTCTTCCTGTTCGATTTGTTGAACACGTGGTTCTATGCTGTCAATAACAGATTGGGTTTGTGTAGCAGCATCCTGATAAAGTATCTTGGCTTGTTGATTATCTGTACCAAGAGCAAATGTTTCAAAGCTAGCCTGCGCGCTTTTTAATCCTGCTAAAGCAGTCTTAACGTCATTGATGACTGTCATGAATATCACCTCCTATGTTGTTGTTTTTGACCTCTATTAGAATGCTAAATATATCCTTTTTTATTCATATTTATTAAATATTTGAAAATTTAAATATGAAATATTTTAATGTTTTTGGCAAAAATACATTTTGTAAAAATCTAAAGAAGGAAGGGAGATGAAAATTGAAAGACGAGGTTTTTAAAAAGGGATTAATGTACAGATAATTTTTTATGGTTACTGGGGGTTGTAGCAAGTTTGTACATTGTTTTTATCTAAATACAGGGATATTCCCCTAACAGAAGCATGGACTGATAGGCTTTTTTATTTTAGAAATAAGGTAATATTCGGTGTGTCTTATTACATTTTACATTAGTAAAAAAATGGTGACTAAAAAAAGCGAGGTTTACGAAGTATGTATAAGGACTATCGAGAAATTATTTTTGAACCAAAATCACGAGCTAGACAAAAGAATCTTTATGAAAGTTTAGAGGGGAGTTTTAAAAATACATAGGGAGATTCATGGTGAAAAAGTATACGTTCCCTTGGATCTAAGTAAGATTTGGGGCAGGATACATTAAAATAAGTGTCATTATGACAATACTATCAGCTATGTATAATTTAAAGTGTAATACGTACATTTTACATTTCACTTACATATATAGGTGATGCTAGACTAAAAAGTAGACACAGATTGTTATAATAAAAATATAAACTATAACGAGATGTGTCTAAATGGCAAGAGAAAATGGAAAACGGTACGATGAAACATTTAAGAAGGAAACGGTAAAGTATATTGCTGAAAATAACAAGCCTGTAGCCCAAGTTGCAAGAGAAGTAGGTGTGAACATGAATACTTTACATGGTTGAATCAAAAAGTATGGCCAACAACCAGAAATTAAGGCTGTCCAAACGTTCTCTTCAGAAGAAGCTGAATGAAGAGTTCTCCAGAAAGTAATTCGTGATCTCAAGGAGGAGAATGAGATCTTAAAAAAGGCGATGGACGACTTCGCGAAAAGCCCTCGGTAAAGTATGAATTCATTCATGAAAATCGCTCCCGATTCCGAGTGAAGAAGATGTGCATCGTTCTGGGAGTTTTCAAAAGTGGTTATTTTAAATGGTTAAAGCGACCGAAAAGTGATCGGCAGAAAAAACATAAGAAATTATCACAAGATATGGCTTACAATCGCCAAAAGCCAGGGAAGGGCATCATTCATCACTCACCCCGAGGTGTTCAATATGCCTCCTATGATTATCAGAAACTATTAAAAAAATACGATATGATCGGCAGCATGAGTCGAAAAGGAAACTGTTATGACCACGCTTGTATCGAATCCTTTTATGGTATTCTTAAACGTGGGCTCGTTTATCAAACGAAGTATAAAACCAGAGAAGAAGCGAAGAAATCGCTGTTTGAGTACATCGAGTTTTTCTACAATGCTAAAAGGATTCATTCAACGTTGGGGTACTATACACCGAATGAATTTGAGCGAATGTATGGTGATTCTGTAGCCTGATTTTACCTTCATAAAAAAGTTTAAAGCGCACTTCATTTAAACTTTTTTATGAAGGCCACCAAGCGAAAGCGCGGTAGAAAAATCTGTGTCTATTTTCTTGACGTAGTATCAGTGCAGCCCACGACCTGAATATGAGATATACAGATAAATATTAATTTGTAGATTAGAAGCAGGTGAAATTATGGAAAGTACCGAAGAATTGATTGAAAGATTATATTCTAAAGATAATAAAATTGCGTATCAAGCATTACAGATGTTAGAAACTGAAAGCGAAAAATCTAACACCGTCTATAAATTTTTTGATAAATTTGCTGAAATGATTGAAAATAGTAATTCATATATTAGAACCAGGGGTATTATCTTAATATCTGTTAACGCTAAATGGGATACAGAAAATAAAATTGATGAAATTATAAATGATTATTTAGAACATATTTTAGATGAAAAGCCAATTACAGCTAGACAATGTATTAAGGCATTGCCGAGTATAGCGCGATATAAATCGAATTTGGTTGAATGTATCCGAGAAGCCTTAATGAAAGCAGATGTAACGATATATGGTGATAGTATGCAGAAATTGGTGTATAAAGACATTTCATCTTCATTAAAGAAAATCAAATGACAAATTCTAATTTGAAAGGAGACTTAAAGATGTTGGATAAAGTACCCACAAGTGAGGATTTGATTGCTTTAATCGGGAAACCATTATTTGAAGTTTGGACAGCATTATGCGACATGATTGAACAAAAATATGACATGGAACATTTATGGAACAATGGAGGCAAAGCATGGGAATATGAGTACAAATATCGCAGAGGTGGAAAAACGCTTTGTGCATTATATGCGAAAGAAAAATGCTTTGGTTTTATGGTTATTTTGGGAAAAGATGAACGGACAAAATTTGACACAGATAAACAAAATTATTCCCTTGAAGTGCAAAAAGTCTATGATGAGACCAAGACCTATCATGACGGAAAATGGATGATGTTTGAATTAATAGATACTTCTTTATTTCCAGATATGGAAAAATTGTTGCTTATCAAAAGAAGACCTAATAAAAAGTGATTGTCAAATTCCAATTTATTAAGAGTACACTTTCAGCACTAAAACCCCTAATTTTTTTAGATGAATTTAGGGGCTGGACTATATTCGATATAAACTCGCTAAACTGCGATTTTCAATCTTTTTAATACAATTTGAAACAGCCTTTCTAAATAAACAACCATACTTTAGGAAAGTTAACTGAACTCAAGTCTGGCTTTGGTCCATTATACACCTTGCTGATTGGATCTTTGATTCAGTTGGTTCTGATTACTATTGTTGTCGCTTTTCTGATTGAACATCTGCTGAATCTTATCTACTGCTTGAGGAGCTAAATCAAGTATCTTTTCATATAGATGCGTGCTTTCATCAAGATGAACCATTTTTACCCCATTGGAATTTACTACTAAGAAGGCAATTGGTGTAATGGAAACACCACCCCCACTACCTCCACCGAAAGGTTGTCCCTTTGATTGTCCTTGACCGTCGCCATTCGAAGCTCCATTAAGCATAAATTCGCTTCCACCTGCTGCAAATCCGAAACCAACCTTAGAAACAGTTACTATCACACTGCCATCAGGGGTTTCGACAGGGTCTCCTATAATGGT
>NZ_CAMLDX010000006.1 GCF_946478885.1 uncultured Bacillus sp.
CCAAAAATATTAGGATATAACCTGACATAAGCATGCTGATTAAGCCGATAAAACCAAATCTGGAGAAAAACTCGACAATTTCTCTGCCTGTTGCAAATCCTGCTCCAACAACTGTTCCTACATAAACAGCCGCAATTTGAACAGCAGCTCCCCAATTTGTGTTCACGTACCCAACCTCCCCTCCTTCACTATATGATCAGAAGTACAAACAAAGACGAGCTTTTTTATTTGAAAGTTAAAAATTACTCCTTCTATTCTGTGGAATAAAGCTTAAAAAAGGCAAAAATTTCTCAAGCAAAACACTTGAAAGTCAGAAAAGGTCAGAGTATAATCAAAAGCATAAAGGTCAAAGATAGTCAAAGTCAAAGTGAAAGGAGAAGGTTTATGCTTTGTCAAAACTGTCAGGAGCGCAATGCCAATATAATGATTAGAATGGTTGTCAATGGAAAAGAGAAACAGTTACAGCTTTGTCAAACATGTTATGAAGCAGAGAAGCAAAAAATGGCTACTCAATTTCAACCAAACTTTCCGATCTTCGGCGGATTTAAAGGAATGGACCATTTGCCAATTGATGATCTATTTAATAACACCCAACAACCGTCGAACCACTCATTCGAAGCGTTTGAACAAAATGTACATCCGCAGTCGGGCATGGGTGGTAGCTTTCTCGATCAATTCGGACGCAACTTAAACCAAATGGCTAAAGCAGGATTAATCGACCCGGTGATCGGTCGGAATGAGGAAATTAATCGTGTTATTGAAATCCTCAACCGACGCAATAAAAATAATCCTGTGTTAATCGGGGAACCGGGGGTAGGGAAGACTGCCATCGCCGAAGGACTGGCATTAAAAATTGAAGAAGGTTCAGTTCCAAACAAACTAAAAAACAAAATTGTATATTTATTAGATGTTGCCTCCCTTGTTGCCAATACCGGGATTCGCGGTCAATTTGAAGAACGTATGAAACATATCATTCGTGATTTACAGCAGCGGAAAAATATCATCCTATTTGTCGATGAAATTCATTTACTCGTTGGAGCCGGTTCAGCAGAAGGTTCAATGGATGCAGGCAATATCCTAAAGCCTGCTCTTGCCCGCGGTGAACTCCAATTAGTCGGGGCAACGACTCTTAAAGAATACCGAAAAATTGAAAAAGATGCTGCACTTGAGCGCCGTTTCCAGCCAGTACAGGTTGCAGAGCCATCTGAAGCCGCTACAATTGAAATTTTAAAGGGACTTCAGCCTAAATATGAGGCCTTCCATGAAGTAAAGTATACAGATGAAGCAATACGGGCTTGCGTTACATTTTCCCACCGCTACATTCAAGACCGTTTTCTGCCGGATAAGGCAATTGATTTATTGGATGAAGCAGGTTCAAAAATAAATCTGACATTCAGCTATACTTCAACAGAAGAAATCGAAAAACGCTTAAAGGAAATCGCCCGGGAAAAAGAAGCCGTTTTGAAAGCGGAGAAATATGAAAAGGCAGCAAAGCTGCGCAATGAAGAAATAGAATTAGAAAAACAATTAAGCGCCTCAGGGACTAAGGAGCGCCCTATCGTAGATGTCGAACACATCCAAGCAATTATCGAACAGAAAACCGGTATTCCTATAGGAAGACTTCAAAGTGATGAACAGTTGAAAATGAAGGAATTAGAAAAACAACTTTCCAAAAAAGTAATTGGGCAAGATGAGGCAGTGAAAAAAGTAGCTAAAGCCATTCGCCGCAGCCGTGCCGGTTTAAAATCCAAACACCGTCCAATCGGTTCATTCCTATTTGTTGGACCGACTGGTGTTGGGAAAACAGAATTAGCTAAAGCATTAGCGGAAGAATTGTTTGGCACAAAAGACTCCATGATTAGACTGGATATGAGTGAATATATGGAAAAACATAGTGTTTCCAAAATTATCGGCTCACCTCCAGGTTATATTGGACATGAAGAGGCAGGTCAACTGACTGAAAAGATTCGTCGTAATCCATACAGCATTATTTTGCTCGATGAAATTGAAAAGGCTCATCCGGACGTTCTTCATATATTCCTGCAAATTCTTGAAGATGGACGTTTAACAGATAGTCAAGGAAGAACAGTGAGCTTTAAAGAATCCGTCATCATTATGACAAGTAACGCCGGAGTTAGCATGAAAACCATTCAAATGGGGTTTGAAAAAAATCAATCCGATCAAGAATCAAATCTATTATCCTCACTAGGACAATTTTTCAAGCCGGAGTTCCTTAACCGTTTCGATAGTATTATTGAGTTTCAATCTTTGGAAAAAGAACATTTATTACAGATTGTCGATCTGATGCTCGCAGAATTGAATGAAAGCTTAGCTGAACAAAACTATACTTTATTCATATCTCCAGAAGTAAAAGAAAGGCTTGTGGAACTTGGATATAATCCTACATTTGGTGCACGACCTTTAAGAAGAGTGATTCAGGAGCAGCTCGAAAATCAAATTGCAGATTATATTCTAGAAGCTGGCCGTACAGGACAGTTGACAGTTGTCCTAGAGAAACAGAACATTGTCATTAAATAATGAATAATCCGCCACATCGAATAGGAGCATGCAGAATTCTGCATGCTCCTTCTTTATTTATGCCAATAAATAGAAAAGAACCCGCTCTGTGTCCCATTGACCAAAATGCCTCCGTTATCGTTGACAAAGCAGGTAGAGGTTTTTATAGTTTATTAATATTTTTTTACGGATAATCCGAGCTTCTTTAATAATTCTGTCGCCATTTCCTTCTCTTCCTCAGATAATGCAGACATGATTCTGTCAATTTCATTTCGATGGGAAGGAAAGACTTGTTCAATCAGCTTTTTTCCCTTTTCTGTAATTCGAGCAAAAGTGACACGTCTGTCGTTTGGACAAGCAACCCGCTCTATATACTCTTTCTTTTCCAGTTTGTCAATTACATATGTCATGCTTCCACTTGCTAGCAATATTTTCCCGCCAATTTGCTGCAAAGGCTGATCTCCCTTATGGTACAAAAGTTCAAGGACAGCAAATTCCGTCGGATTAAGTCCGTAACGATGAATTTGCTTATTCACATGTTCATTGATAGCTCGAAAAGCACGAGAAAGGACAATGTACAATTTTAGTGATCGTTCCTGTTGCTCTAAATCCATAATTTACCAAATCCTTTATCTTTTTATGATATATTTGAATTCGCTTTAATTATACTATGTAAGCATATACTATTAAATCATAATTATAAAATACGAAAATCTCTATGTCAATTTTAAGAAATATTAGAACGACTATTAAACTATAGTTAGTCTTATTATATTCATTCATCTCCTGAAAATAGAAAAATGATTTTATATCATCGAACGAATAAAAGAAAGCCGCCTGCTTCACAAGCCTTTTCTTTTGCCAACTTTTGTGCCTGCTGATACACTATTCCATATTACAAAAACAAATCAAGACAAAAACAAACACATAGATTTGCAAGTTGTTATGGAGGAATCAATTATGAGTCAAACTGCTATCCCTACGCAGGGATTAATGGAAAGTAAACAGAAAACAGCTTTTAAAATATTATTTATCGTGGGGTTATGTCATTTGTTAAACGACTCCATTCAATCCGTTATCCCTGCAATGTTTCCTGTCCTAGAAAAATCAATGGGGCTTTCATATACACAGTTAGGGTTAATCGCCTTTGCACTTAATATGGTATCCTCAGTGATGCAGCCATTTATTGGAGCATTGACAGATAAAAGATCTTTCCCCTTTGCACTGCCATTAGGGATGTTCTGTACATTGCTCGGCGTATTGGGGCTAGCACTTGCTCCAAGCTACCCTCTGGTTCTAATATCTGTCCTTTTTATTGGATTGGGATCAGCCATCTTCCATCCTGAGGGATCCCGTGTAGCCTATCTGGCTTCCGGACCAAGACGCGGCCTTGCTCAATCTATTTATCAGGTTGGAGGAAACACCGGTCAGGCATTGGCTCCGCTCATCACGGCATTGATTCTCGTTCCACTAGGACAAATTGGGGCTGCATGGTTTACGATTGTTGCTGCGATTGCTGTTGCCTTGCTCAGCTATATTGCTCTTTGGTATTCAAAGAGACAGAGGGACATACGCACACAATTGCAATATAATGGGCAAAGTATCCTTCCAAAATCCGATCCGATATCTAAAGCAATCCTTTTTTCACTCATTCTGATTCTCTTCTTAATCTTTGCACGCTCTTGGTATGCTGCGGGGATTACAAATTATTATGCCTTTTATGCGATCGAACATTATTCCTTGTCAGTCAGACAGTCGCAAATGTTTTTATTTACCTTTTTAGTTGCCGGCGCACTCGGAACTTTCTTTGGCGGTCCTTTATCCGATCGGTTTGGCAAGAAGAATATTATTATCTTTTCCATCCTTGGTTCAGCACCATTATCTATTCTGATTCCATATGTTCCAGCCGCAGCTGCATTTATCCTGCTGCTTGTAACAGGATTTATCTTAATGTCCAGCTTTTCGGTTACTGTAGTATACGCACAAGAACTGGTGCCGGGGAAAATTGGTACGATGGCTGGTCTCACTGTCGGACTTGCCTTTGGTATGGGAGCAATCGGATCCATTGCATTAGGGGTAATGGCTGATCACTTCGGCCTTCTCACAACTCTAACCTTTACCGGGCTTCTGCCGCTATTAGGGATTATTGGCTTCTTTCTCCCTTCAGATCATGAGCTGCAGCATCATAACTGATTGCCATACAATTTGATCTGTTCAAATACAGAAACTGTCCCATAAGGTGTCAGGCATCCACAATTGATCTTATATCCCATGCAGATTGATATAAAGGGATACGAGATACTGAATGGTGATGCCTGACACCTTTACTTTAGAGAATATTTATCTATTAATATGGGCAAAACCAGTCTAAATGATAGGTCTAAGCTATATTTATCACTATTTTCTGCATAATATAATGTAAGCGCTTAATTTTTTCGAAATAATTTAACATATTTGTCCGTAATTCGACTTATTTTTATTCTATAATAAAACAGGCAAATAATGATTCGGTTTGAATAGATAAAAAGAAGAGACATTCTGAACGAATACTATGGGGGTCATTGGAAATGAATCACATTCATTATAAGGAATTCTATACAAAGGCTTTAATCCCAATTGGAGAAAATGAGAAGAAATGGATTGGTCCTTTTAATAAAGGATGGAGGGACACCCCACTTGATATTTCCCATTATTTAATTGCAATGGAAGGCAATATAGAAAATGAGAACAGCGAAAAATACCATTGGAAGATTTCTGTCTATCCAGCGGACTCCGAAGGCACCTTTTACAATGAGATACCGTTGTATACTTCTCAATACTATACTTCCCTGCATTGCGCTTTTTCAGCAGCAAATAAATTGGAGAGTGCCGGGAAAGCTGGCCAGCTTTTTGTCAGATATCTCTATTGACTGCTCTTAAGCACCCTCGCCTATTCCTTCCTCTTATTTCATTTTGTGAAAACACCCACATATAGTGTTTTAATATAACTTTCTATCCTTTACCCTATTATAAAGGTGAAACTATACATAACCATTTATTATAATAAAACATGATAATATTGTCGAATTAATTTTCCTAAAAAAATTTGTCTATTATTGCGAATCTATTTACATTTTTCAAAATTATTGTAATAATCTTAAAAGATTGAATCATAATAGAAATATGGAATGAGTCACTTAGGGGGAATTTCTGTGCTGCCTGTCAAGCCTATTATTTTAGCTGAAATTCAGAGAAAAAGAGATTCTATGATAGAATTAGCGCAAAGGGAAGGCTTTACTAATTTTGATACGATTAAATGCAGTCAAGAGTTGGATCAATTAATTTATCTGTATCAGACCGTTTTTGCTGAAAAACCAGTATTTGAGAGAGAAAAAAAAAGGAGCATGTCATATATGCTCGCTGTATCATACTAAAAAAGAGGCTGTCCCGTCAGGTGTCAGGCATCCACCATTTATCTACTATCCAGTGCTATACAATGTGATACTAGATACTTTATGGTGGTGCCTGACACCTTCTCTTTTGGGACAGCTCCGTTCCTTTTAGCTATTTAATTTGATTATAGTAGCGGATTTTCGTGTTTTGCTTTAAGAATCTGCCATCTTCTATCGATTTCAGCTTCAAAGTTAGTTAATATTTCTTTATTTTCTTCTTTTAACATGTGTTTTGTTTTACCCATGTATTTTAGCCATTCTGAAACTGGAATTTTCTTGCCCTTTGCTTCCGGATCATACGTGATAGTGGTTTCACCTTGTTCAATTTCATAAAGCGGGAAGAAGTTACAGTTTACTGCTGCTCCAACAATCTTTTCACCTAAAGAATCCTCAGATTTCCAGTTTAATGGACATGCAATGAATATTTTTCCATATACAGTACCAACATTTTTAGCGTACCATTGTGCTTTAGCAGCTTTTTTCACTAAATCCTGAGGAAATGCTTCTGTTCCGGTAAAGACATAAGGAATATTGGTTGCAGCCATAATTTGTGCTGTATCTTTATGATGGAACTTTTTACCTTTTTGTGTTTTACCAACGTTTGTAGTACTTGTCATATGGCCTAATGGAGTTGAATAGGACATTTGCGATCCTGTATTCATATAACCTTCATTATCATACTCAATCATAATTAAATGGTGGCCACGAAGTGCTGTACCGATGGCAGATCCCATTCCGATGTCCATACCACCGTCACCAGAAATCATTACAAATGTAACATCATCCGGTACTTCAATTTCACCGCGTCGCTGCATTTCAAGGAATGCATCTACTGTACCTGATAGTGTTGCCGCACCGTTTTGGAATAAGTTGTGAATCATCGTTTGTTTATGCGATGTATACGGATAAGCAGTTGTTGTTACATATGCACAGCCGGTTTGATATAAAACGATTACATCGCCTTCAATCCCTTTGAAGAACAATTCCAAACCACCGAAGATACCACAGCCAGGACAGGCACCATGACCAGAGCCTAATCGTTTCGGCTTCGCTGTTAAAGCGCGAAGAGGTGGAACCTTCACTTTTAGTTTGTGTGTTTCTTCATCCTGTGTTACTTGAATCAAGCCTGAATTATATTTTCCGACCTGCGGTTCAATAACTGGTTTTAGTTCTTTTTCCGGATTACCAGGTACGACACCATAATAATCAAATGGATTTTCGGCATAGCCTTTTTCAGCACATTCAATTGCAACTTTGAAGAATTCTTCAGCATCATCTGCATAGAAATCAGTTCCGCCTAATCCAAAAATACGTGTTGCAACGACTGTTTTATTGTTTGGATCAGATTGAATAGCTGCTTTCACTTCATGTGTCAGATTAGCGCCATGACCGCCATAAGAATCGGCACGTTCACCAATTAACAAACCTTTAACATTCTTCAATGCTTCACGGATTGCTTTTTCAGGGAATGGACGAATGATGTTCGGGCTGATAACACCAGCTTTAATGCCTTGAGCACGTAATTTATCTGCTACATCTTTAGCCGATTCAGCTGCAGAATTCAATAAGAAGACTGCTACTTCCGCATCCTCCATTTTATATAAATCAAGTACCGGATATTTACGTCCGGAAATTTTTTCATATTCAGCTGTAATTTCTTCAAAAACTTCTTCTACGTTATACATGGCTTCAGATTGCTGATAATGGTTGTTCATCAAGTCCTTGCCATCCATATGAGCGCCAATTGTTACAGGATTCTTAGGATCACGGGCAAAATGGTAGTTTAGTGAAGTTTCGCCAACAAATTGCTGAACTGTTTTACGATCTTTAAAGTAATTTACTTTTCTTTTTTGGTGAGAAGTCCAGAAGCCGTCGTATGCAACAATAATTGGCAGACGAACTTTAGCATGCTCAGCAATTCTTAATGCCATAATGTTCATATCATAAACAGCTTGAGGAGTTCTGGCTAATACAATCGGCCATCCGGCATTTAAAGCAAAGTAAAGGTCTGAGTGATCACCACGAATATCAAGCGGACCGCTAATTGAACGAGTAACAAGGTTCAATACCATTGGGAATCTCGTTCCGGATTGAACAGGAAGCTGTTCAAGCATATACATAAGTCCGTTTGCACTAGTTGCATTGAATACACGTGCACCTGTTACCGCCGCACCATAACAAATACCGGCTGAACCGTGCTCACCATCTGCAGCAATTAATTGAATATCATGTTCGCCTCTAGCTTTCATTTGATCCAAAAATTGCGCTACCTCAGTTGACGGTGTAATTGGGAAATATCCCATGATATGATAATTAATCTGTGCTGCCGCCATTGCAGCCATTTCATTGCCAGATTCAAAAGTAGCGACTTGTTCTGCTACTTGGTTCACTTGTAAATCCTCTTCTTTAATTGCCATTATCTAGCACCCCCTGCAACTAATGGAAAGTTATGCGCTACACGATGATCTTCTGCATAACCATTTGTTTCGCGTAAATCTTTCAGTGCGGTTGTTGGACAGGCCTGCACACACTTCAAACAGCCTTTGCAATATTGATAATCAATTCCTTTAAGGAACATTTGCTTACGGCCGCGTTTATCTTCTCCCTCTTCCCAAACAAAGCAGAAATCAGGACAAACGGTGTCACAAGCGGCACAGCTGATACAGTCCTCTTTTGTAAATTCCGGCAGAAATCCTTGTCGTGAACCGCTTAAATCCTTAAATATACTATTTGCCTGTGCCAGCATCACACCGCCCATAACTTGTGTCAAATAACCTTGAGGAGTTACAGGGCGACTAAATACTTTCCCTTTAGCATCCTCTGGAGTTTCTAATGTCTTAAATTGAACTTCATTATATCCTCTATCAAACGTACGAATATTTGGCTCAACTAAATGCGGATATTTCTTTTCAAATGTTTTTGTAATAACTTTGCGCATATCATCAGGATTTAAGAAATCACAGATTTTAAATAACGCACCAAGCATAGCTGTATTTACCTTCGTTTTTTCCTCAACTGCAATGCCGAGAGCATCAACAATTGCTAGTGTTCCATATTTTAGTTTTAAATCCTTTGCAACATCTGCAAAGCCCCGTGTCGTATTTACAAGAACGATTCCATCAGGCTTTAAACCACTAACAACATCAACAGTCCTATAAAGCGCCTCGTGAAAAACACCCACTACATGTGGTTCTTCAATTGGGCTGTGATCACGGATTTCGACATCTGGATCACAATAACGAATAAAGCTTTTTACCGGTGACCCTTTCTTTTCTGAACCGTATGAAGCAAAATTGGAACCATTTAATCCAAGCCCCAATACACCTGCTTCAGCAAGCATCTTTCCAGCCAAATTTGCTCCTAATCCTCCAATTGACTCAAGTCGAATTTCAAAAAATCCCAAATCGTTCTTTTTAGGTAAAACAGACATTTTTATTCTCCCTTCTTTTATGGAAAGCGAAATTCTCCTTCTTTAGCTACCGCTTTCTCTATCAAACCTGTTTTTTCAACTCGGTACGGCAGCTACCTCTGCTTCCTAATGAAAAATAGTAACTTAATTACACTTACTATATTTGCTGACTCTTTTATAATATAAAATAATATTACAAGTTACAGTGATAAAAATCAAACATATTTTATATTTTTATGATACAGTTTATTTTTTTGTATTTTAATCTTTAAAAATAGCTGAAAATCTCTACGTTTTTTATTATATAACAGTTCTCGTTTTTGTGTATAACAATATTACAGATTATGAATTTAAACCCTATATTTTCCTTAAGTCATCTATCATAGAATAATATCTGAGCACTTGTCGAAACCTGACATTTCATATCCCGTAACGGGAAAGAAGGAGATAAAATTTACAGCAAAATTCAATAGAATTAATATTCTGTCAATTCAGAAATGTAATGTTTTTTTTGCAGAAATTTGTCTGAGCCTTTTGGACTGTATCTGATTTAAAGATTTATCCTTCGAATAAACAAGGATATTTGAACTATACCACATGATTACATATTTTATTTAAATATCGTTGGAAATTTCTTTAGTCAATATACTATTTTCTAAATGAAATTAACTTGTATTGGATAGTTTCCAATAAATTTGAAAAACTTCATCCATTTCACGTATTTTTCAGTTTGAATTGCTATGATATAGGGTGAAGAAACTTGTTCATTGTTGTGAAAGGTGGAAAACAGATGAATATCCTTCTGGCAGAGGATGACGAACGTTTAGGAAAATTATTAATGCATCTTCTTAAAAAAGAATTCAACAAAGTGGATTGGGTGAAAAATGGTAAGGATGCCTATGATGATGCTTTATTTAATCCATATGACATCATTATTTTAGATTGGATGCTTCCAATTTTGGATGGCATAGAAGTCTGCAAAGCACTGCGAAGACAGAAATTTCAAGGAGCAATACTATTTATGACGGCCAAAGATTCAGTAGAAGATGTCATTACCGGTCTGGATTCAGGTGCAGATGACTATATTGTGAAGCCATTTGAATTCAGAGAACTGATGGCACGTCTTCGGGCATTATCACGCCGAAAACCTAAAGTTTTTGAGGAAATTATTGAAAAAGATGGATTGATATTAAATTTAACCACTCATATTGTGTCACGGGAGGATGAAGAAGTGATTGATTTATCGCGGAAGGAATACCAGTTGCTTGAGATTTTAATGAGAAACCCCAAGCAAATTATTACAAGAGAGCTTTTATTTGATAAAATTTGGGGCTTTGAAAATGAGGTTTCAGACAATGCACTTGATGCACTCATCAAACTTGTCAGAAGAAAAATTGATATTCCTGGGCAACCGTCGTTGATTCAAAATATCAGAGGTGTAGGTTATAAAATGAGAGATCAAGATGTTTAAATCCGTAAAAAGAAAACTGACATTGCTTTTCAGTATCTCGTTGCTTTGTCTGCTTTTAATTTTCATTTTTACTCTCTATCTTTTTATCTCCAGTGTGATTGAAAAAAACGAGCAGAATCAGTTGTATTCCTTTTATTCAAATAATAAGGATACCATGATCAGCCAGTTAAAAAATGAAACAAATAAAGGGCTCGTCAGTACAGAGCATGGCAGTGAAGTATTCTATTATATCTTTGACAAACAACATGAGCTCTACAGTGGATTGGAATCACCGCCATATTCCTATAACCGATTAAAAGAGGATGTATCCATATTAAAAGAATCGACCATTAATACAACGGTCGAATGGCACGGCTATCATTTCATGCTATTTAAAAGACCCCTGCAGGAAAAAGGGATTTTATATGGTTATGTTATTATTGGAAAAAATGTAACAGAACAAATTCATTTAATCCAAACAATAACCTGGATTATGGTACTATTGACGGTATTATTCAGTCTCGCCTTCGCATTCCTTGGCTATTATTTAGCCGGACAAGCAATGAAGCCGATTAAGCAATCATTTGATTCTCAGCGGAAATTTATTTCGGATGCCTCCCATGAATTAAGGACGCCATTAAGTATTTTTTACAGCTCTATTGATTTATTAGAAAGAGATGAAAAAAAGAATTTGAGTGAACTAGGCCGGGAGGTTGTAGCAGATTTAAAAGAAGAAACGAAATCAATGACAGAACTGGTAAACGACCTGCTTTTTTTAGCCAGAAGTGATCAGAGCCAGATACAGGTTCACAAAGAAAATTTTGATTTATCGCAATTAATGTCCTCGATCAGCAAGAGGTTTTCAGCTATTATGCCGGAAGCCATTGAGTTTAAACAAAGCCTTGAGCCTGAAGTATATTTTTATGGTGATAAGGAACGAATACAGCAATTACTCTATATCCTGTTGGATAATGCAATTCGTTATACAGATACGGGCAGCATTGTTTTGACACTTGAGAAAATCCCAGATCGAATCCTGATTTCTGTTACGGATACCGGATGCGGCATAGCACAGGAACAGCTTTCCTATATATTTGAACGATTTTTCCGCAGTGATACATCAAGACATCGCAACGGTTCCGGTTTAGGCCTATCCATTGCTAAAGCGATTACAGATATGCATAAAGGAGTTATTTCCGTAAAGAGCAGTATCGGAAAAGGGACAACCTTCACCATTATATTGCCCGCCAAAGCAAACAACTGAACATTCATTTTTGTTGTGAAAAAGGGAGGGATGCTTCATCCTCTCCCTTTCTTATATTCCTTTATTGGATTCAGGATAGTTTTGTCTGAATGCAGCTTGATGACTCCGATTTCGCGGGATAAATAGTCTGATCTGAAACAAAATAATAATCAGACAAATCGAAGAAATATAGAACAGCTTTACCCATAACTCTGATGAATCGGTTCCAATGAGAATACCGTGTAAGGTCATTAAAATCCAAGCAGGAAAGACTGTATAGTGCACCCATTTCCAGCGCGCTTTTCCTAATCTTTTCAGCATGAAATCTGAGGAAAACAGGACGATGAAAAATAAATAGAAAGAAACGATCCCCATTGCCGATGCAAAGGTATATTCCTGATCAGCAAACGGAATTAAAATTTCTCTAATGGTATAGTCAACATAGTCATCCTGCCAAAGAAAAATCAAATGAAACAGAATCGTTAAAAATCCAGCCCAGCCGCTGCTTTGATGAATGGCCAGTAAATCTCCCTTTTTCTTCTTCAAGAAGGGAAACGAACTGGCCATTCCGCAAATAACCGATATGGTTAATAATAAGTATGCAAGTAAGCCTGAAAGTCTGATTAAATTCCATATTGTTAATAGTTCATTCATGAACATCCCATCCTTTAATAATCTCTTCTGCTTCTGTCACAAGTAAATATTGAATTTCATGATTTATTTTAGGCAAACACTTAGCACGTTTTTCCTGGTTTAGGATAAATAATAGTTTTGCCGTTACTTCCGCATCCAAACAATTCGTTGTAATAACTGTCGCTTGAATAATCCCGCTTCTCACCGGTAGCCCTGTACGGCCGTCTAATATATGATGCTTCACAGTTTCTCCTTGTTTCCAACTGCGATAGATACTATTTGAGGTTGCAATGCTTCCATTGTACATGGAAAACTGTCCCACTTCTTTTTCTTGATCCATCGGGTGTGCCACGCCTATCCTCCATAATTTGCTGCCATCAGACCAAACTGTAATATCTCCTCCACCATCTACTATGCCGAATGCTGCCTTTCCAGTCTTTTTCAGCCACTTTGCAGCCTGTTCAACGGCATAACCCTTCGCAATCCCGCCAAGGTCAATTTCACCTTTTCCCTTTCGGGTAATTGTATTTTTTTGTCTATCGATTAAAAAGGGGGATGTCAAACAAGGCTGTTCAATCAAACCATTTTCTATTAAGGAACTTTGAAAAGGAAAAGAACGATTGTATCCGTTCATTTCCATTTGTCTTTTTAGATAAGGATTAAATAAACCATTTGTTTTTTCCCGATAGCCTTCTGCTTGCCATAGAATATCCAATAAAAACGGGTTAATCCGCAGCTCTTGATTCAGCAAAAGATTATTTACCTCTGCTAATTCATTATCCTCACGAAAGCGGGACCATTCCCTTTCTACATACAAGAACCAATGACGGATATACTCCTGCCAATTTGAATTTACGCAGTTTGATACTTCTATATAGATGGTGGTATTCATTCCTTTAAATTCCAGTTGTTCCATTTTATACGCCTCATGAACGCCTTGTTTGGCGGTCGCTTTGTTGCACATTTGATTCTGAATAACTGAAGGAAGAAGTCGAGAAATTGCTCCAGTCTAATTGAACAAGCTTTTTTTCTTCCTCCGACATATCAGCTGTCACTGCTGTTTCAATCTGTTCATCGGTTTTGTTCGTTTCTCCTGTGGCAAATTGAGTTAACGCAAATGCTGAAAATAGCGTTCCTGTAATTCCCACAATCCATTTAGCCTTTGTTTTTCCATTCATCTTTTTTTCCTCCCTTAATTCATCACTACATTGATTTTTTGTTCCGCTTCGCTCCAGTTAATACGGTAACCAAGTGCATTTACCAGTACACAAATCGGAATATAAACTGACTTTTCATAATAAACTGCCTCTACCGGCATCGGTGTTTTTACATTATTTTCATAGGCAACATTCGATGCAGCCCGTACAATTAATTCATTTCCATTTTTCGTTATTTTTATAATCTTACTGGTATTATACACTTTAACCTTAGCATCAAGTTGTTTAGCCAATTCCTCAGCCGAAATCAAGAGTTGCCCATCTCTTGGAACAGCATAAATTTCCACAGGCTTTTCGTTAATAGAGAGCTTGATATTAGATGGAACAGCAATAGGTAATGCAACCGCTGAATGATTGACTATCTCTCTTGTCCAGATATTCCAATAACCAGTTTGTTCAGTCTGACGGTATTGGTTATATTCACTTATTTGATCATTTTCCTTATACTCATATTCCTCGTCATCGTCATCATCATCATCTTCGTCGTCATCCTCATGTCCTTCATGCGACTTCTCCCAATGCTCTCCCTGTTCGTAACGGCTGTTCTCCTTTTTTTCATACCCTTCTTTTTCATGGTCATCATCAGCCATTACTGTTCCTTCAAAGGCCAAACTAAATAGTAAAAAAATCCCCATTACAATAAATGACAGCTTTTTCACTTTCATTCCTCCCCTTGTTTTCTTTATACTTTGAAGTATAGTCAGACAGACTGAAAAGAAACTGAAACAAATAATCAAATATGATTTTACTTCTCTATTCAATACGATTGAATAATGGATGGTTATTGCCCTTTCTAAAAAAGGATCGGATCATAAAAAAGGTGCCAGGCACCACAACATAGGATCTTATATCCTGTACATCAATTTGCACTGGATATAGATGAATGGTGGGTGCCTGACACCTTATTTGCTTTATAAATCCTCTACAACAATATAATTTACTTTCACGGGACCATGAACCCCGACTACCAGTTTCATCTCGATATCAGATGACTTACTAGGACCGGTAATATAGTTAATACATGAAGGAATTGCTTCACCTTTTTTCACTTTTTCTCGCAGAATTTTTGCTGCCTGCGTCATACGCGGAACGATTGAACTCTTCGGTATTAGGACAATGGAGTACTCCGGTAAAAAGCTTACCGTTCTTCCTCTGTCTTTCCCGCTAAACACAACAATTGTACCTGACTCTGCCAAGGTAATTTCACTAATTGTAATTCCAATATTGGCTTTATTGGCCTTTTCAATATTTTCTCGTCCTAATGCATGATCCCATTCAAAGACTTCAAGCTTATCTTTAGGAAGTTCTTCTTTAAAAAGCTGTCCAAGACCAAACAATTCTTCGTAGCGTGAATCCTTCCATGTAACAATTGGACCGCCGCCCAATTCCTTAATTCTATGATGAACAACTTCTGCTGCCTGTTCTTTGCTTGTAACAAAAACTTCGCAGTTAATTCCCGTACCATGTTTTTTAAACAATTCTAATAGTTCATCGCTGGAAGCTCCCTTATAAACTTCTTCCTGAGGATTATACTTCCATTTTGGCACTTCCATATTTGTTCTTCTCTCACGACCAAGACGATTGGCAATATTAGCGAGGAAAGCATCGCGATTTTGAACAGTTCCCGGCATTATTGATTTCCCCCTTTAGACCGATTTTTGAACCAGTCTCTGAATCTTTCTTTATTTGGCGTAGGCATATCCTTATAATCCGTCCATTCTTTTAACGGTCCGATACCTTTTGTTATTTTATTTCCAGTAGTTAATGGTTTCACTACACTATGTGCCATTTTTGAACCAAAATTATAAAGGGATGAATTTGATGTCCCAATTCCGAAAGCCTTCATCATCATCTTCTCAGAGAATGGGGCTTTTCCTTCTTTTTCGACAATAATCTGTCTGTGTTTTCGAATCATCTCATGAAGCGGAATCTTAACAGGACATACTTCTGAACATGCACCACACAACGTTGATGCATAAGGAAGTTCTTTATTACCCTCATAGCCATCTAACAGCGGTGTTAATACTATCCCAATTGGACCTGGATAAATGGAGCCATAAGAATGTCCTCCGATATGGCGATAAACCGGGCAAATATTTATACAAGCCGCACAACGAATACATTGAAGAACAGGTTGGAACTCAGTGCCAAGAATATCAGAACGCCCATTATCCACAATAACCAAATGGAATTCTTCCGGACCGTCAACATCGCCATCTTGTCTTGGACCTGTTAAATTCGTAATGTAACTTGTTAATTTCTGGCCAACAGCACTTCTTGTCAGCATCCCTACCAAGACTTCCATTTCTTCATAGGTTGGAACAAGTCTTTCCATCCCCATGCACACAACTAATGTATTAGGAAGATCGGCAACAAGATCGGCATTTCCTTCATTTGTAACCAAAGTTGTGGAACCGGTTTCAGCAACAGCGAAGTTACATCCGATAACACCAACATCCGCTTCAAGGAACTTTTGCCGCAAGATTTTCCGTGCGCACAAAGCCAGTTCTTCAGGCTTTGATGAACCCTTATAATCCAATTTTTTTTCGAATACTTCCCGCATCTGTTCTTTATTCTTATGCAACGTCGGAACTACAATGTGACTAGGTGGATCGTTATCATCCAATTGTAAAATGAACTCTCCTAAATCACTTTCCACAACTTCACAGCCAGCCTCTTCAAGCTTGTGATTCAAACTGATTTCTTCCGTCACCATCGACTTTGCTTTGATAATTTTTTTCGCATTTTTCTTTTTTACTACGCCTTTAATATACTCTGTAGCATCTTCGGCTGTTTTAGCAAAGAAAACATGGCCACCTTTTTTAGTTACGTTTTCACTTAATTGATATAAATAATAATCTAAATTTTCTAGGACATGCTGGCGAATTTCCTCTGCATGATTTCGCCATACTTCCCAATTTCCTAATTCTTCTGTTACTTGCTTTTTCCGACCGTTAATAGTGTCTGTCGCACTAGCTACGGCTCCTCTCATAAATGAATCCTTAACTTCTTCTCCAACCCGGACTTTAAACTTTTCTGCAGCGTATTTTGTCTTAATTGCCATACTTACTTCCTCCCTTCTTCTTGATTAACGACTGTTTAATATTTGTGCAATGTGCATCACTTTGATCGGTACACCAACTCTATCCATTCGCCCGCCGATATTCATTAAACAAGCATAGTCAGCTCCAGTTAAAACTTGAGCCCCAGTTTCTTTAACATGCGCAACTTTTTCATCGACAATCTTCTCAGAAATCTGACCCATTTTAACTGAGAAGGTACCGCCAAATCCACAGCACTGTTCTTTTCCAGGCAACTCTGTGAATTCCAATCCCTTTACATTGCTTAGCAGTGTTAATGGAGCCTGTTTTACACCAAGTAATCTCGTCATATGACAGGATGGATGGTATGTTACTTTTCCTTTGAAGGTTGCACCAACATCTTCAATTCCTAAGACTTCCACAATAAACTGTGTTAATTCATACGATTTTTTGGCAAACACTTCTGCTTTAGGTCCGTATACAGGATCGTCTTTAAATATTTCAGGGTATTCATGTAGCATGTAAATACAGGAACCCGAAGGACTGACAATATATTCAGAATCCTCGAATGCATCAATCATTTTTTTCATAGCCGGTTTTGTTTCATCCAAGTAACCGCTATTATAAGTTGCCTGTCCACAGCAAATTTGTCCCTCAGGATAATCCACTTCACAGCCCAAATGTTCTAATAATTCGACCGTTGCTTTGCCAATATCCGCTTTCATCATATCGACAAGACACGTTCCAAATAGAGATACTCTCATCTTTTTCAGCCCTTTCTAAATGACAATCATTTATCTTTATATTTTCTAAAAAGCAAACAAAAATTCATAAGATTGACTTTATTATGGTTTGCCTTTTAAGTCAACAGGTCATCTGATGACTAGTTGAAAAAAAGTACCCACATTTACTACTTATACACTTGTTTGAAGTGGTTTTCAATAAAAATTTTTCTGCACATGGGAGCTCTATTAAGAAGAGCCCCTAGTTATTTATCATTTTGGTTTCATCAAAATATTTTCGAATGACTAACTCAACATTATCCAAATGTGCTTCCATGGATGCTCTAGCATTTTCTTCATTTTGCTCCATAATTGCCTCATAAATAGCATAGTGTTCACCATAAAGTCGTTCAACCGTCGTCTGCTTAGAATAAAGCCAAATCCTTCTTGTCTCTTTCATGATTTCCTGCATTAAGTCGGACACATCATTTAAAAGTTTCACCAATAATGAATTCTGGGTTGCTGAAGCAACAGCAAGATGAAACTTCAAATCCGATTTTTCCCCCAATTCCTCATTTCCATGAGCAACTCGCATTTCTTCCAAAGCTTCCTTCATTACTTTTATATTTTCTGGTGTCCTCTTTAATGCTGCAGATATAGCAGTACCTGTTTCAATGATTTTTCTGACTTCCAGCAGATTGATAACATCATCCATATTCATCAACATGGCTGTTGAAAGAGGAAATTTTATACCGTTTTCCCCAAATTGTTTGACATAAGTACCTTCTCCCTGCCGCATCTCAATTAACCCCATTGCTTTCAGAGCGGATAAAGCTTCTCTAATCGCAGATCTCCCAACTTGGAAATTTTCTGCTAACTGCTGTACAGAATCCAGCTTATCTCCTGGTTTAAGCAAGCCGCTGCGAATTCCTTCATGAAGCGCTTCAGCCACTTCTTCATAAATCTTCTTGGGTTTAATTTGTTTATATTTCACGACGAAATCCCTTCCCCCCATTAACCGCATTGTACTTTTATGTTAACAGAATTATGCCGATATTTTAATATTTTCCTCAAATAAATTTCATTAAGAATTCACAAAAATATTGTTTTTTATTTTCTTCCCCATTATAATTTATAACTAATAAGGTTATCCAGTCATCAGATGACCTTATGAACGGATATATTTTGTTTTTTTTAGGAATATACTGAAAACGCTTACGGATTAGGAGGGCTTTAATTTTGCATTAATTTTGGGGCTGATGAACAAAATAATAAAAAGAAATAATTCATCTTTAAAGAAAATGCCATTTCATGCGGAAATTTCTGCAGTTGAGGGTCATTTACATTGTAAGAGGAGGATCTAACGATGGAATATGTTCAAAATTTTATTCCAATAGGAGATAATCTCGGTATTTCGGTTGTTGTAGCCTTAATTCCCATCATTGTTTTCCTATTGGCCATTGCGAAAAAAATGGCAGCATGGCTTGCCAGTCTAATTACTTTAATTGTTACGATCGTGATAGCGATAGTTGCTTATCAAATGCCAGTAATGCTGCCGATCATGTCCGCTACACAAGGGGCACTCTTTGGTTTGATTCCGATTTGCTGGATTATTCTTACATCCGTTTTCCTTTATAATTTAACAGTGAAAACCGGAAAATTTGATAGAATTCGAGATTCTATCGTTTCAATAACTGATGATAGACGTTTACAAATATTGTTAATTGCCTTTTCATTTTCAGCGTTTTTAGAGGGTGCTGCAGGTTTTGGTGCACCGGTAGCCATTTCAGCGGCTATATTAGTTGGGCTTGGCTTTAATCCGCTTATGGCAGCTGGAATTTGTTTGATCGGTAATATGTCAGCGGTTGCATTCGGTGCTGTTGGTTCACCAATTATTGCAATTTCAGGTCCCACTGGAATACCAGCAACAGACATTTCTGCAATGGCCGGCCGATTATTACCGCTTATTTCGGTTATTATTCCGTTCTATCTCGTTGTCGTAATGAGCAGTTTTAAAAAGGCCTTGGAAATTCTCCCTGCCATTATTATTTCAGGTGTTTCCTTTGCCTTGACACAATCTTTAGTTTCAAACTTTATCGGTCCTGAGTTAACGGATATTTTAGCAGCCGTAGTTTCGTTAGTTGCACTTGTATTGTTCCTGAGGGTTTGGAAGCCTAAAAAACCCTATTACTTTGCTCAAGATCAGGCGGCTGCAACAAGTGAATCTTCTTCACTGAAAAAGAAAGAGAAGAAGCATTCGAAGGGTGAAATTGTTGCAGCATGGTCACCTTTTATTACATTGATGGCTATGGTTATCCTTTGGGCTATTCCAGCTGTTAAAGCAGCTTTAAAAGGTATTTATACGGGGGAAAATGTCATTTTAAAAGGTCTTAATTCCATTGGCGAATTTTTATCAATTTCTCCGGAAGTCCCATTCTTGCACAACAATATATTGAATGGTGAAGGCGCTCCAATTGCTGCAACTTATGCCATTGATTTCCTAGCGACTCCTGGTACGGCAATTTTATTCGCTGCCATTATTTCAAAATTTCTTTTAGGAATTTCCTGGAAGGGTTGGTTTGCAACATTATTTGAAACATTAAAAAACCTAAAATTCTCATTAATAACCATTGCTTTTGTAGTCGCTTTCGCTTATGTGATGAATTCTTCAGGCATGATTACAACCATCGCATTACTATTAGCACAAACAGGTGCACTATTCCCATTCTTTGCGCCAATGCTCGGCTATTTAGGCGGATTCGTTACAGGTTCATGTACATCAGCGAATGTATTGTTTGGTTCCTTACAGCAACAAACTGCCTTATCGATCGGCATGAATCCGGTTCTATCTGTTGGAGCCAATGCCATTGGTGCCAATATCGGTAAAATATTATCTCCGCAGTCTCTTGCCGTTGCTGCAGGTGCTACCGGATTAGTTGGACAAGAATCAAATGTCATGAAGTACGTCTTCAAGCATAGTCTTATCGTATTGCTACTCGCTTCTGTTCTTGTCTACTTAATGTCAACCGTGTTATCCTTTATGGTACCGTAATTTACCCAATTTACCTATAGCTCGGCCAATCGGCTAAGCTATAGGTTTTTTATTATGATGAAAGATCCATGCATCGTAACAACACTCTTCCACGTTTGCCTTCTTAACAGCCATTTCTTTTTTCCCCCTTGATCATTTACAATAAATACACTATATATAATAGAAGGTTTTAATTCTTTAGAAGGAGAATTGTATGCATGAAAATTATTTGTACTACGATTAACGCAAAATTTATTCACACCAATTTAGCGATTCGCTATTTAAAAGCTTATGCACAGCCGGAATTTAATGTTGAAATAACGGAATATACCATTAAGGATCCCTTGATGAATATCGTGACAGACCTTTACCGCAAAAAACCGAATGTGATTGGCTTCAGCTGTTATATATGGAATATGGAAGAAACGATAAAAGTCATTAAATTGCTGAAAAAAATCAATTCAGCTATCAAAATTGTTTTAGGCGGACCCGAAGTCTCTTACGATGCTAAAGATTGGATGAATAAAGTGGACGAGATTGATTTTATTGTATCTGGGGAAGGAGAAGAAACATTCAAACGCCTACTTCAAGAATTAGAAGGTGATCAGAAATTCGAACAGGTTGGCGGGATGTGCTACCGAAACAGCTTTGGAGAACCAAAAATGATTCCCCAAATAAACAAATTAGATTTACGGTCGATCCCTACTCCGTTCCGATTTGCAGAAGACATCTCCTCAGTGAGTAAACGCATTGCCTATATTGAAACAAGCCGTGGTTGCCCTTTCAACTGCCAGTTTTGTTTATCATCAGTCGAGATCGGTGTCCGATACTTTGACAGGGAATTTATAAAGGAAGAAATCCGCTATTTAATGAAAAATGGGGCCAAAACATTTAAATTTTTAGACAGAACCTTTAATATTAGCAGAAGTTATGCGATGGATATTTTCCAATTCTTAATAGATGAGCATTTACCAGGAACGGTATTCCAATTCGAAATAACAGCCGATATAATGCGCCCTGAAGTGATTGAATTCCTGAATAAAGAAGCCCCTCCCGGCTTGTTCCGATTTGAAATCGGTGTACAATCGACAAACGATTATACAAACGAGCTTGTAAAAAGAAAACAAAATTTTGAAAAGCTGACACGAACGGTAACGATGGTTAAAAACGGTGGAAAGATTGATCAGCATCTTGATTTAATAGCCGGATTGCCTGAAGAGGATTACACATCCTTTCGAAAAACTTTTAACGATGTATTCGCCATGCGTCCTGAGGAATTACAGCTCGGCTTTTTAAAAATGTTGCGGGGAACCGGCCTCAGAAAACAGGCAGATGAATATCAATATGTCTATATGGATCAGGCTCCGTATGAAATTCTCAGCAACCGCGTGCTACCGTTTGATGATGTGATCCGGATAAAACAAGTTGAAGATGTGCTAGAGAAATATTGGAATGATCATCGTATGGATCATTCGATTGAATATATAGTCAAAAACAGCTTTTCCTCCCCCTTTGACTTTTTTCAGGAGTTCGGAAGTTATTGGGAAAAAAGGGGCTGGTCACGAATTGGGCATCAATTAGAGGATTTATTCAAGCGCCTTGATGAATTTCTTGACTATAGTTCTGTAAAAGATATTGAAATGATCCGTGACCTGATGAAGTACGATTATCTTTCCCACCAAAAATATAAACCGAGAAAACCTTGGTGGAAGCCAGCCTTAACAAAGCAGGAGCGTTCCCGTTATTATCAGGCCATCGCAAAAACTCCAAAAATCCTTACCGACATGGCTCTTAATGAAAAGGATATAATGAAACATACAGTGCTTGAGCCGATTTCATTTAGTATCAGCCAATACTTAATGGATGGAACAATTATCAATACACCGATGCTTCTTTTTGTTTATTTCAATTCTGCCACAGAAAAACCGGTGCTTCTGAATTTAGAAACAAGTACCTTAAGATGGGATCATTAACAAAAGAGCCTGCGCAAATCCTCTGAAACATATGAATAAAATATGGATATATTAAGGTTTTGAAGCATGAAAAGGGGCAATTCAGAAGTCAAATATTCTGGATAGCCCCTTCTTTTTGTTCAATCATCCTTCACTGCTGTATTTTTTCTTTTCTTTTTTTCATTCATGAAGGGGATTTCATAATATTTAGCTGCATTCAAATCGCCAAACTCCATTCCAAATTCAACAGTGGACTCAACTTTTCTTTTTTCTTTCTTTTTCAATGTCCGTTTCTCCCCTTTTTCCCCTGCTTAGAATTTCGATTCGCGCCTTTCATAGGATTCTCTCCATTACTAAATTCAGCGGAAAATTCCGTTTCTCGCGTATTCTTTTTCGGGGTTTTACTATGCTTTACTGTTGCATTGAATTCTGCTTTTCGTTTGGCCACAACCATTCCTCCTGTTTCTGCAGGCTTTCAGTCACTGGCAATAAATCAGCGATTGAATCCACCTTTTATATAAGCATATTTTCTGCTATCAAACAGGTTTCATTCAGGTATTTTCCTTCCTATTTTTACTGCTCATAAATCGCCGAACATGACAAAAAATGATACTAAAAAGGAATGAATGCTAATGAAAAAACAACAAAAAAAAGCAATCGATATTGATCAAACACTGCCGCATCAAATTAATGCACCTAGTTTTAAAGATACAGCCATGAACATTCAGCCTCCATTTGTCAATTCCTTTGGTGTGACTATAGGTGACAGCTACTATGCATCTGAAGAATCACCATTAGAAAATTGGAGTAAAGAGACCGATCCTGAAATAATGGCTGGCAGTGAATGGGTACACCCTACCAATGATATTGGCTGGAATACTGCTGCCAATAGAAAATTACTGGAAACCAATAAAGCTGAGCAAACAATTCATTTCATGCATCCAACCATTGATGTCAGTAAGAGTACCGATTAAAGCAAAGGTGTCAGGCATTATTCCTGACACCTTAACGGAACAAACATCATCCAATGATAATTCTTTCCTTCGGATAATGATAATTTACTTCATTATCCGAACCCTTTCCTTTGAGAAGAAGCAACAATGATACAAGACCGATTCTTCCAATAAACATAAGGAGCATAATAATACATTTTCCCAAGAATGATAAATCGGCTGTGATTCCCATTGACAATCCAGTTGTACCGAATGCAGAGCATACTTCAAAAATAATTTCCAGAAGTGACTGATTCTCAGTCAACGATAAGATCACAACTGCAGTAAAGCAGATAATGCCCGACAAAATCGTCACGGCAAGTGACTTCAAAATATCGATTTCATGTATTTCTCGATTAAATATTTTTATATCCTTTCTTCCTCTGGCAAAATGAAAAAGGAATAACAGATTCAGAGCCAGGGTTGTCGTTCGTATCCCTCCACCGACAGAACTCGGTGATGCCCCGATAAACATTAAAACACAAATGACCAGTAAAGTTGCATTAGTGAATTCACTGACATCCATTGTCGCTAAACCGCCGCTTCTTGTTGTTGCAGACTGGAAAAAGGCATAGAAAAAGGATTGATGCCATACCATTCCTTTGAAATAATGACGACATTCAAGAAGGATGATTAACAGCGTACCCACAATAAGCAAACCGGCAAACATAATGGATGTAACTTTTGTAAACAAGGAAAACCGGAACGGCAGAGTAGAATCATTTTTATGAAACAGATAATTTTTCACTTCAATTAATACCGGAAAACCAATTGCACCAAGGGTCAGCAAGATAATATTGATAAGCTGCACAAAATAATCATTTGCGTAAGGCTGCAGCGATGTCCCTGTAATATCCAAACCAGCATTTGTGGTTGCACTAACTGCCATAAATAATCCATTCAGCATCGCTTCCCAAAAGGACGAATAATATTGGATTAAATGAAATCCCAGTATTAAAGCCCCGGCTAATTCAATAATTAAAATGATTTTTAGTATTTCAATGATTAGTGATACAAGACCGGACAGATTTGTTTGATTATGGTCAACCATAATCAGCTGTCTGCCACGCAGTCCGATTTTCTTTCCTAGCAAGAGCCAAAAGAAGGTTCCTAATGACATAACGCCAATCCCGCCAAATTGAAAAACAAACATCAAGACAAAAACACCAAATATACTGTAGGTTTCCGAAATATTAACCACCGTTAAACCGGTCACACTGACCGAACTTATCGCGGTAAAAATCGTATCTATTAAGGATACTTCCACACCTTTCTGGTGAACGGCAGGAAGGCTTAAAAGTAGTACTGAAACGGTTACCGCCAAAAAGTAAAAAGAAAGTATAGCCTGAGCAGGCGTAATATTGTCCAATTTTTGTTTTAGCTTTTTCCACATATTTCCAGAAGTCCTTTCTCCAATTGAACTAATCCTATCTTAATGAATATTTCCTGCTTTTAAAAGAAATAAATATAAATTTAAAGAAAACTTCATGCATTATTATGATAACAAACATTTTGAGAAAATAATAACCAGCAATCCTCTTCATTTAAACCCCGGATAGTTAAGAGAAGAGGAAGATTCAAGTTCCTGTTCAACCGGGCGTGAATTATTACCACTAATGAAAATTGATTTTTTACCCATAATACTAATACAGAGTATATTTCTGCTCTGTAATTGAGTCATTGAAGGAGCTGAAAATCATGGCAAGAAGCAGCAATAAACTGCTTGTTCCCGGTATCGAGCAATACCTTGATCAGGTGAAATATGAGATTGCTCAGGAGTTTGGTGTGCATTTAGGCTCGGATACCGTATCCCGAGCAAACGGGTCTGTCGGAGGGGAAATTACTAAACGTCTCGTTCAGCAGGCACAGGCTCATTTATCCGGGCGAAACCAGCAATAACGATATAGAATGGAAAAAAAGTCCGGAAAACCGGACTTTTTTCAATTTGGATTCACTCTGAATCCATTGGATTGTATAATTTAATCTCTGGATTTTTCTCCTGAAACCATCTTAATGCAAAGTCATTTTCAAACAGGAATACTTTTTTGTCATACCGATCTGTCACAAGCAGGCTGCGTGAGCTGGATAAATTTTCATTAAATTCTTCATTTTCTACCCATCGGGCAATCTTAGACCCTTGATGTTCCATAACTACATCGACATTGTATTCATTTCTCATGCGATGCTCAAATACTTCAAATTGCAACTGACCAACTGCACCAAGCAGATATTCATCTGTTTTCACCGTTTTGAACAGCTGAATCGCTCCCTCTTGAACAAGTTGCTGAATTCCCTTATGAAAATGCTTTTGTTTCATCACATTTTTCGCAGTTACCCGGACAAAGAGCTCTGGTGTAAATTGCGGCAGTTTTTCATACTGAAATTGTTCTTTTCCGGATGTTAGCGTATCACCAATTTGATAGGTACCTGGATCGTAAAGACCAATAATATCACCGCTCACTGCTTCATCCACTGTACTGCGGTCATCTGCCATAAACTGTGTAGATTGCGCGAGCTTCATTTGCTTGCCAGTCCGCGGAATCGTAACCATCATTCCCCGTTCAAATTTTCCTGAGCAAACCCGCAGAAATGCAATTCTATCCCGGTGCGCCGGATTCATATTGGCTTGTATTTTAAAAATAAAGCCTGAGAAACTTTCTGATAGCGAGTCGATTTTTCCTATTGTAGACTCCCTTGACTGCGGCGGAGGAGCAAACTGCAAATACGTTTCTAAAAAGGTCTGAACACCAAAATTGGTTAAGGCGCTTCCGAAAAATACTGGTGTCAAAGAGCCATCTGCAATTTTCTCTTCAGAAAATTCATTTCCTGCCTCATTTAGGAGCATAATTTCCTCCAGCATTTGATCATACAAGGAATTTTGTTTAATTTTTGCTTCTCCCTCTACTTCACCAGCTTCATTTAATGGAAGAAACCTTTCAGATTCATCCACGCGAAATTGTTCAATCCGGTTATAAAATCGATCGTAAATGCCTAGGAATTCTTTTCCCATTCCAATCGGCCAATTCATCGGATAAGATTCAATCCCCATTACTTCCTCAAGCTCAGAAAGCAATTCAAGCGGTGGTCTTCCCTCACGATCCAATTTATTCATAAAGGTAAAAATTGGAATACCCCTCATGCGGCAAACTTTAAACAGCTTCAGTGTCTGCTCCTCAATTCCCTTCGCAGAATCTATAATCATGACAGCACTATCTACTGCCGTCAGTGTTCGGTACGTATCTTCACTGAAATCTTGGTGACCTGGGGTATCTAAAATATTTACCCGTGCTCCGTTATAGTCGAATTGCAAAACACTTGAGGTTACAGAAATTCCCCGTTGTTTTTCAATTTCCATCCAGTCACTTGTCGCATATTTACCTGTCTTCTTCCCTTTTACCGTCCCTGCATCACGAATCGCCCCTCCAAAAAGCAAAAGCTTTTCCGTTAAGGTTGTTTTTCCTGCATCCGGGTGGGAAATGATGGCAAATGTACGTCGTGACAACACTTCTTCTTTAAATGTTTTCGCCATAAATGTTCCTCACTTTAACCCAAATCAAATTTTACTCATAATTTTAATCTTATCTTTCCAGAAGACAGTTTGCAATATATCTTTTTTAAAAGGTTCGCTAAATATTAAAAAGGAAGGGCGACACGTCCCTCCATGTTTCACCAGTCGATTAAAGCCATTACTACCGTCCTATCTCACCTGGCTTCGTATGTAGACACAAGTTTTGATCATACATGCCATTTTTTATCGATTAACTTAAATATTCCAACGCATATCCTATATATCCTGATCCTAACTCAATCCTGTATTTCTTATGCCTATTGAAAAGAGGTGCTGCATGAAAAAGCAGCACCCTCTTTATTTATCATTTTGATTACCATTTAAAGCAGACTGCACCTACAATAATTAATAAAATGAACAGAACAACGATTAGAGCGAAACCGCAGCCAAAGCCGCCGCCATAACCGTATCCTCCACAGCAATATCCATAACCGTAAGGCATGAAAACGCCACCTTCCTCTCTTTTCCGATCAATTAGTTAGCAATAACCGCCATATCCCCAAGATGCACCAATAATAATTAACAAAATGAACAATACAACTAATAGGGCAAAGCCTGATCCATATCCGTATTCTCCTGACATGTTAAAGACCTCCTTATCTAAATTCCATATATCCTATTCACTATAGATATATTATGCGATAGACAAATACACAAATTTAGGTTTTTTCATCAGTCCTTGTCCCATGAGCCGACACAAAAAGACTGACCAGAAGCAGGTCAGCCTGTATTATTTATTTAGTTTTTGCCGGAGAAATAAAGGATTTCCAGCTGTCAATTAATCGAATCAGCCACTCAGGACTTCCTAAAAGTCTAAGGAAACCACTTTTTATTAATTTATCAATCAGCCTTTTCGTTTTGAATCATCTTTTGCTTCTCGAATGCGATCGTTAGATCATCCGAATTCAGCGGAATATTCCGTTTTCCGGAGAGATTTTCCAACAATTCTTTTACATCAATACCTGACGATGCCTTTAGCGATTCCTGCATCGTTGCCATTAAATTAGTTGCATAACTTGACACTTTGTTGGCTCCTCCGTTTTGACCGCTACTTCCAGTATCAACCACTGTAATCTTATCAATATTGGATAGCGGAGCCGCCACCTGTTTCGCATATTCCGGCAGCATTTTTAATACCATATCCAACACAGCTGCTTGGCCAAATTGTTCAAATGCTTCAGCGATCTTCCGTTTTGCTTCCGCTTCAGCCAAACCTTTCAGGCGGATAATTTCCGCATCAGCTTCCCCTTGAGCACGCTGTGCATCTGCCTTAGCCAGTCCGTCTACCCGCACTTTTTCAGCTTCTGCCTTGGCCTGTGATTCGATACGATATTGATTGGCATCCGCTTGGGCAATTTGTCTCTTCTTCTCTGCTTCGGCAGCCTGCTCAACAGAATAGCGGTCAGCGTCGGCTTTTTTCTTCACTTCTGAGTCATATTGACGCTCTCTTCTTAATATTTCCTTCTCCTCTAACTCAATTAATTTTTGCCTTTCAATAATTTTGATTTGCATTTCCTGTTCTGTGACATCCTGCTTGGCTTTTGCCGTTTCGAGATCATATGCCTGGTCTGCTCGCGCTTTGGCAATATCCTGTTCCCGTCTAAAATCAGCCATGTTCATCTGATTGATTTTTTCTGCCTCTGCGATTTCAGTAGCTCTCTCCAGTTCAGCTTTCTTCGCATCCTTTGCTGCCTCCGCCCTTTTGATTCGGGTCTCCTTCTCAGCTTCGGCTGTTGCGATATCGGCATCCCGTTTGACTTGAGCAATTCGCGGTTTACCGAGCGAATCTAAATAACCGTTTTTATCCCGAACATCTTTAATCGTAAATGATACAATAGTTAGACCCATCTTAGCCAAATCCTGAGAAGCTACTCGCTGAACCTCTTGTGAGAATTTATCACGATTTTTATAAATCTCTTCCACTGTCATGGAACCAAGAATTGAACGCAAATGTCCCTCTAGTACTTCTCTCGCTTCATTTTCCCGATCCTGCTTTGCTTTTCCGAGAAATTGTTCAGCGGCTGTAGCAATTTCGCCAATGGAGCTTCCTATTTTAATAATCGCCACTCCATCAGCCATAACAGGAACACCTTGCTCTGTATAGACTTCCGGAGTGGATACCTCCAATTTACTAGACAACAAACTCAATGGTTCGGCCTGCTGAAATACAGGCAACACAAACGCTCCACCGCCGCGGATAATTTTAATTCGATTGCCTGATTCATCAACATGAACATTTTTTCTTCCCAAATAACTTCCGGTTACAATCAGTGCCTCATCCGGTCCTGCCGTACGGTATTTTGTAACAAATACTCCAAGCAAAGCAATTAACAAGCAGACCACGATTCCAACCACTATCCATACTCCGAGCATCTTAATACTCCTCCTTATAAATATCATCGTACATCGTCACGTAAAGGACACCTTGCTGTACCTCTACGATTAATACATTAGTGCCTTCCTGAATCGCTTCTTTTTTAAAACCTGCTGCAGGTTTAGCAATCCTGCCGCTCTTGTTTTCAATTAATACCTCTCCAAAGCCGTCCTCAGGAATGGATATGATAACCTTCCCTATCCTCCCCCTTAATGATTGTTCTGTATAAGCAAGAGATTCTTCTGCGGATGATAAAGGGGTAAGTATAAAATAGTGTAAAACTGCAGTAATAATAAAAGCCATAACACCTGTAATAAGCAAAATAAGAACACTACTCAGCGGAGAATACGATTCCAATAAAAAACCGCCTGCAGAAAAAATGGTAATAAAAGCCAAAATGGTTGTCAGATTAAAAAGTTCACCAGCTCCTTCTAGTACATCTCCAAAAAACACATATAGCAAAATAGCTGCACCTGAAATAAAAAGAGTCATTAAATAAATAGTTTCAATTGTATTTCCAAATAGCTCCACATTCTATCCCTCCCCCCTTTTTATTGAGTTATTTTATATACGAATCATACATTGAAAAGTTCCATTTTTACGAAATAATTCCTAAGACTTCCAATAGTCATTTCTTGATATCCATCAGCATACGGTAGTGATGAGGATATAAGGCTCTAGCCATTAATTAGCAAAGAAAGGAGAAAAAAATGAATTCACTCAAGCAAGAGCAAAATGCTCATAAAAAAGGCAGTCCTGTATGGATCCTCTATGTCATGGTAGCTAGTGCTGCTATCTTTTTATCCTTTTATTTTTATTCTCAATCTTTAATCAGGATCAAAGCACCTGAACCGGCAACTGGGAAAAAGGTAGTGATTACCTTGCCTGAAGGGAATAAAATTTACACGTATGAAAACTTCATTGTTGAAGAAGATGGAAAACTCCTATATAAAGGGGAAAGAAGTACCTTAGACTTTACCGGTGGTAAAATCGATTATGAAAATTGGAACTAACAAGCAACTGTCCCAAAAACAAAGGGGTCAGGCACCAACCGTATCTAGTATCACTTTGCAAAAATTTGCGCTGGATATAGATAAATAGTGGATGACTGACACCTTATGGGACAGCTCTTCTTGTTTCACACTTTGGAAAATCGATGATCAAAAATATCCTCCATAAAATGGATACGGTTGATAGAACGGATATGGCGGATACGGATAATAAGGATAGTATGGTGGACGAATAAGTGTGCCAACTGCTAACCCGCCTAAAAATCCAAGAGGAAATCCTCCAAAACCGAAAAACGGTCTTCTTCCAAATCCAAACGATCCAAACGGCCTTCTTCCAAATCCAAACGGCCGGGGTCTTCTAACCATTTGAGTATTCATTCATTTGCCCTCCTCAAAAATTCTCTCTATCTCTAAAATCATATGTTAATTTTGCAAAATGTTTTGGGCTATTTTTCAATATAGCCTCATTTTCCATCCATATGACGGACATATTCCAACCGCCTATTATACAAGATAAATATTTAGATTCTTTCTGTTAAATAAGGTACAATATTGAATACGATATATGAAAGGATGTCCTATATAATAATGGAAAAATTAGTATTAACGGAAAGGGCCCAGGAATCAGAAAAGATTTGGTCAAAAGATTTCATATTAATCTGTCTGGCTAACTTTTTTGTCTTTTTGGGATTTCAAATGACTTTACCGACTATTCCCTTATTTATTGAAAAACTAGGCGGTAACGATCAGCTAATTGGTTTGGTGGTCGGGATTTTCACATTCTCCGCTCTGATTCTTCGTCCTATCGCCGGACACACCTTGGAATCAAAAGGAAGAGCGCTTGTCTATCTGACCGGACTGGTAATTTTCGTGATATCAGTGGGATCCTATGCCTTTACAATAAGTATTCTCATTTTGTTTATCATGCGAATTGTTCAGGGTGCCGGCTGGGGTTTTTCCACCACTGCTTCAGGAACCATAGCTACTGATTTAATTCCCGTCAATAAACGTGGAGAAGGATTGGGCTATTATGGTTTATCTGGTAATTTAGCCATGGCAATCGGCCCATCACTCGGGTTGATATTAGCGGAAGAATTGACATTTAAACAGCTCTTCTTAATTTGTGCTTTCTTTGGTTTCGTTGCCTTTTCATTATCCTCATTCGTAAAATACAAAAAAGTGATACCGTATGCCACTCAGACAAACAGAAAAAAGTGGGATTTCTATGAAAAAAGCGCCTTAAAACCTGCCTGGCTGATTATGTTTATTACCGTTACGTTTGGAGGAATTGCTACTTTCCTTCCATTATATTCTCTTCAAAAGGGTGTCACAGGAATCCAACTATATTTTCTTTTATATGCCCTGGCTCTCATGCTGACGAGAACTTTCGCCGGCAAGCTTTATGATAAAAAAGGGCATCGCGCCGTTTTCATTCCGGGGGCATTGTTCATCTTGATTGCAATGCTTCTATTATCGTGGCTGCCCAATAACTTGATATTATTTACGGCGGCTATTCTTTATGGCATCGGCTTCGGTGCGATACAGCCTGCCCTGCAGGCCTGGTCTGTAGCACAATCCCCGGCGAACCGACGCGGTATGGCAAATGCCACCTTCTTTTCCTTCTTTGACCTTGGGATTGGAATGGGTGCCATGATCTTTGGGCAAATCGGCCACTCATTCGGTTATCATGTAATATACCTGGCTTCAGCTTTCTCAATCCTGATTTCGCTCCTAAGCTATGTATTCTTTTTAATCCGGGAGACAAAAGTTACTGCCGGTTAGACGGCCTTGCTTTTCTCTGAATCACAAATATTCCTTTTCATACATACAATATCTTGTTGAAAAAAGGAGGAGATAAAGATGGAGGTATACCGTCAATTCGGTGGAGGCAATCCTTTACAGGGAGGGTTCCAAGGTTTTCCAAGCTATACAGGGGGGGTTCCGGGCTCCTATGAGTTTGGCGGATCACCGTGGCCAGGCGGACAGTTCGGAGGCTACCCTTGGTATGGTGGTCAATGGGGCTTCGGAGGTTATCCAGTGTTCCCTGGGCATGGCTTGCACCATCACGGACATCATGGGCATCATGGACACTATGGACATCATGGACATAGCGGTCAATACCGTCCTGAAGAATACTCGGAATACACGGAAGGATATCCTTGGTATGATGTAGAGCCTTATTAATTTGGATATGCAAAATGCAAAAGAAGATCCCGGAGAATTGTTTTTCACCGGGATCTTTTAATATACAGAGCGACTTGTCTATTTTTAACAGGCTCATTCGGTTTATCATAAAGATTTTTTAAGGATTATGTAACTGTTTCATGTATAATGAAAACATTATCATTCATTACGCGCGAAAAAGGAGGATAAAATGGACAAGGATAAAATACAGTTGAGTAATATTGTTTACTCTGTTCTTGATTTATCCCCCGTTCTAAAGGGCGGAACAGCGGCAGATTCTTTTAGAAACACCGCGGACTTAGCTGCTCATGCAGAAAAATGGGGATACCATCGCTATTGGCTTGCCGAGCATCACAACAATACAGGAATAGCCAGTTCAGCCACATCTTTATTGATTGGACATGTAGCGGCACATACATCCAATATACGAGTAGGCTCAGGAGGTGTCATGCTGCCTAACCATTCCCCGCTTGTCATCGCCGAGCAATTTGGTACACTTGAATCACTGTTCCCTGAACGTATCGATTTAGGAATCGGCCGGGCACCCGGTACAGACCATATGACAGCCAAAGCGTTAAGAAGAGGTTCTGTAAGCGAAGGCCTCGATTTTCCGGAACAACTTGCAGAACTACGCTCTTATTTTCATCCCGAGCACTGCGGATCTGAAGTGCGGGTGAGAGCCATTCCCGGCGAAGGGTTGGAGATTCCCTTCTGGCTGCTAGGCTCCAGCAGCTATAGTGCCCAGCTTGCCGGTTATCTCGGACTGCCGTTTTCTTTTGCTAGTCATTTTTCACCAGAGAATACTTTGCCTGCATTACAGCTATACCGCCAAAATTTCCGTCCTTCTCAAAACCTGGACAAGCCTTATTCAATGGTATGTGTCAATGCCATTGCTGCCGAAACAGATGAAGAAGCAGAAAAACTAGCGACCACCCTTAAACAATATCATTTAAATCTAATTCGTAATACAAGAGGACCTCTTGAACCGCCGATGGATCATTTTGATTCTCTATGCAGTAACTTTGAAAAAGCTGTTCTACAGCACAAGCTTAGCCTTAGCATCATTGGCGGACCGCAAAAGGTAAAGAAAGAGATTGAAAAATTAGCCCGCGATACCCAGGCGGACGAGATCATGTTCAATGGACAAATCTATGATCATCCTTCACGGCTGCGCTCTTTTGAAATTATCGCTGACATTATGCGGGAGAAATCGTGAGAAAAACGGGGAGAAATAATCTCCCCGTAATCTATCACACATCCTTTGACGGCAATACATGCTATGATTATTTTCGCAGATGAAATGGAACAGTTGTTATCACAACATTTTTTCGGTACAGCAGGGCGGTTCGGATTAGGATACTGGACTGGTTGTGAAGTATATTATGCCAGCCTTTTTTTGGAATAAACTGTGGTATCACCACCGTAACCTGATAGTTTGCTACACTGGCTTTCCTTTCAACTGTATCGATAAATTTGGACAAGGGCTGAATAATACTACGATAATAAGAGTACAATGTAACAAGTCTTATCTCAGGCTGCCATGTTTTCCATTTTACTTCCATCTTTTTAGCCGCCTCCCGATCAAAAGCAACATTGACCGCAATGATTTGATCGGGTTTAAGAGACTTCGCATAGTTAATAGAATTTTCCACCACTTGGGTTATACCGGCAACCGGTACAATCATGATATTCCCTGCTACCCTCATGCTTGATATCTCAGAGGTTATCCTTAATTGTTCTCCAACTGCTTCATAATGCTTATGAATTTGATGAAAGGCAAAAAGAATAACTGGGAGAAAGATCAGCACAGGCCATATTTGGGCAATTTTTGTCAGAAAAAACATAAGGGTGACAATCAGACTAATACATGCACCTAACGTATTAATCGCGAACTTTGCTTTCCAGCCAGCAGGCTTTTCCCGAATCCATTTTACCATCATCCCTGTTTGCGACAGGGTAAAGGGAATGAATACACCCACTGCATATAAAGGAATGAGAAGCTCTGTCTTCCCCTTAAAAGCAATGATTAACACAATTGACAGTAAGCCAAGAATGATAATTCCATTCGAGTAGCTTAAACGATCTCCCCTGATAGTAAACATTCTGGGAATATACTTATCCTTTGCCAGATTAACAGCTAATAACGGGAAAGCTGAATATCCAGTGTTAGCAGCAAGAATTAAAATTAGAGCAGTGGTTCCTTGGATAAAGTAATACAGAAAATTCCTGCCAAATGTTTCTTCCGCAATTTGTGATACAACTGTCATCTCCTCTTTTGGAGAAATTCCATAATAGTAGGCTAAAAAAACAATACTTGAAAATAATACAGCCAAAATCGTCCCCATCGCTATCAAGGTTTTAGCAGCATTAATAGGAGCAGGCTCTTTAAAATTAGGAATTGCATTAGAGATTGCCTCAACCCCTGTTAACGCAGAGCTTCCTGAGGCAAAGGCCCTTAAAAGGATAAACAAACTAATCCCTGCGACCGGTGTTCCTACTGGTGTATGCAATTCGGAAGAAACATCCCCTACAGCAATATGGTAAAAGCCGGCACCGACTAAAAGCAATAAAGCAAAAACAAACAAATAAACAGGATAAGATAAAATAGAGGCCGACTCTGTAAGCCCCCTTAAATTTAAAAGAGTAAGAAAAGCAACGAATATAACGGCAATCAGTACAGTATGTTCATGTAATGCCGGAAACGCGGAGGTAATGGCATCTGTTCCCGCCGATACACTTACAGCAACCGTTAAAATATAATCAACAAGCAATGAACCTCCCGCTGCCAATCCGGCATTAACGCCTAAATTATTCTTTGATACGACATATGCTCCTCCGCCATGTGGATAAGCAAAAATAATTTGTCTGTATGACAGAATCAAAGCTGTTAACAGAATTAATACTCCTAGTGCGATTGGAAGAGAATACCAAAGGGCCATAGAACCGATTGTAACAAGAACAATCAATATTTGCTCCGGTCCATAAGCAACTGAAGATAATGCATCAGATGACAAAATCGCTAATGCTTTTCTTTTCTCCAGTCTTTGTTCGCCTAGTTCAACTGACTTTAACGGACGACCAATTAATAATCTTTTTAAAGTCATCAAATATCACCACCAAATAGTAAAAATAAAAAGAACATGACAAAATAGTAGCAATGCTGTAAAAAATAAACTTAAAAACAAAAAAGTCTGCAAGCAATAGAAATAAACTTGCAGACCCTTAATATTTTCGTCTCACAAGCTTCACCTTCCTTCTCAATAAACGCTTACGAGGTTAGCTGTCGGATTCGGGCCCTTGAGTAGCCCTACCTTAGTTAAAGGATTCACCCCAAGGGTTATTGGCAATAACCCAGAAATTGGTTTCCCCGCACCATTTGGTCTAAGCGATTTAGAAATTTGAAACTGCTGATTATCATACTCCTCAAAACAGCAAAAGTAAATATTTTTTTTAAACAGCAGTGCAATATAATATTTTCTCCGAAAAGATTTATATCATACAGGCTTGTCTCGTTAACAAGGACCATTTGGAAAAGCCAACCTTTTTTACAGACTGCATTTTGATGGCCTTCATTGAAAGATTCGCTCAGAACAAGGAGCCCTAAACGAAAAAAGACGAAAACCTGCCGGAATACCAGCAGGTTTTCGTCTTTTTCTGCTAAAGGAATAAAATAGCTGTTTTTCAGGAGAACCAGTTCCTGTTCTGTGTACCTATTTATCATCTTTCTTCCGCCTTTTTTGATATTAGTCAAGCAAAAAAGTTTGTTTGACCGATTGTTTATCGCTTTGAATCGCTATTCTGCGGGTAACAGCATTCATTTGTGCCGTTGCCTCCTCCATCATATTTGTAAACAATTCCTTAACCGTCGGTATATCCGTAATAAGCCCAACTACCTGTCCGCTGTTAATAAACCCCTTTTCCATGTCGCCCTGTAAAGCACCGATGATATGTTTGTCTTCAGAGGTCCAATGATTGAATTCCTCGAAGCTGATTCCTTTTTTTTCCGCACTGAGAAGTTTTTCTGTATAGTCAGTGATCAAAATTCTTCTTACGCGACCAACAGATCGTCCAACAACCCTTGTCTCCACTCCACTGGCCTGTACCAGTTTTTCTTTATATTCTTTGGAAAAACGTCCATCCTTTGTTGCAATCAGCCGAGTGCCCATTTGCACGCCGCCCGCACCCAGCATCAATGCAGCAGCAAGACCTCTTCCATCACCGATGCCTCCTGCAGCAACTACCGGAATCGCTACCGCTTTTGTAATTTGCGGGATTAAAGCAAAGGTTGTCAATTCAAGATTCGAATTGATCCCTGCCGCTTCAAAACCTTCTGCCACAAGAAGGTCGGCACCCGCCTCTTCTGCTTTTTGAGCGTGTTTCACCGAGGCAACTACAACTATGACTTTAACGCCATATTGATGAAAAATGGGGATCCATGGTGCCGGATTTCCGGCAGACAATGATACAATCGGTATTTGGTGCTTTATCACTAAATCAACGATATCCGACACATATGGACTTACGGTTAGAGCAATATTGACAGCGAACGGAGCACTTGTTTTTCTTTTTGTTTCCAAAATAATGGCCTCTATCTCCCGAGGAGTCATAGTGCCGGATCCAATCGTGCCCAATCCTCCCGCCTCTGAAACAGCCGCTGTAAGTGCAGCATGACTGATATTCCCCATTCCGCCTTGAATAATCGGATACTTTATCGATAGAAGTTCACAAATAGATTTCATTCTACTCTCCCCACCTTATCTAAATATGTTATAATATAATAAAAATTTAAAAAATTAAAAGGAGGATTTTCCTTGCTTGTTCCTTTTCAGGATAAAAAACCTGTTATACAAGATACAACATTTATTGCCCCAGGGGCTTATTTAATTGGTGATGTTCAGGTTGGAAAAGAAACTTCTATTTGGTTCAATGCCGTATTACGCGGTGATGAAGATTCTATTATCATTGGAGATAGATGCAGTATTCAAGATAATACAACCATCCATTTATATCAAGGTATTCCCGTTGTCATTGAAGATGAGGTAACAGTTGGGCATAATGTTGTCCTGCATGGCTGTACGATCAAAAAACGCTCTATTATCGGCATGGGATCAACTATCTTAGATGGAGCGGTTATTGGAGAAGAATGCATGATCGCCGCTCATTCATTGATTCCATCCGGAAAAATAATCCCTCCCCGTTCTCTCGTAATCGGTTCACCGGGAAAAGCTGTACGGAAGCTTAATGAGAAGGATCTGGAAATCATACAGCTTTCCATAGATACATATGTAGATAAAAGCTATATGTATAATCAAATTTTTAAACAAGACTGAGCAATAGATGTTGTCCCGTAAGGTATTAGGCGTCCACCATTCACCTATATCCAGTGCGGATTGATGCAAGATGATGCCAGGGTGGTGCCTGACACCTTTGCATTTGGGACAGCCCATTTATGTTAACAGCTTGCCTGTTCCTTATTGACTTATCAAAGGATAATCTTTGGCATTGTATGATTTATTTTTCTTACCCAGATCGTTATCCTCCTGAAACACTTCCTCAAAGAAACGACTAGCAGGTTCTGCCAACATTTCATAGTATTGATTAAATAACAGCGCGGCATGATTGCCATTCCACCGATCCGGCAGCAATTCCTTTGGAAGTCCAGGATCAATAAATAAAAATTTTCGATATTGATGAACCAAATAGGCTCTTTCAATGAAACATTCTTCTTCAGTCATTTCGTCGCTTTGAATAATGCTTTGATGAACAATAAATTTCTTACTGTATTCTTCAATAAATTGCTCGTATTTCTCTTCAATTTTCTCTAATGGCCAGCAATTCTTAACCAAAACAAAATCTTCTCTAGGTCCTTTATATTCCGACAAAAAAAGATGAACATATTCTTCTATTTCATATTTACTAATGAGTAAATTAATCCCTTTTTCATGATTATTTGGAGACACCCAGCAGCCGTTCGACAAATTGCCAAAACCGCTCCATTGAAGTTCTTTTCTCAGTTCATCACGGACTTGCCTTTTTTCTTCTGGGATGTTGTACATAACAACCCGCCATTTTCTATCCCATTCATGCGGCTTCAGTTTATAAATTCTTTTTGCTGCTTCATCCACACGGCTGATTCCGCGCTCAGTTAATTTATAATAGCTTTTATTCCCCACCCGTTCGGATTGCAGGAGCCCTTGTTTCGACATTCGTGAAGCAGCGACCCGCACCGCCTGTTCATTATGGCCAAATACCTTTAATAAACGAATTAAACTGCCAATCCAAATTTGATTACCGTAATGCCGGATGTAATCGCCATAGATGGTTAGTATTAATGATTGTGTCTTACTCATCCTTCTACACTTCCTAACCGTCCTGCTTTTGTCAAGCACATGAAGTTTTTTTCATCCCGCCAAGCAATACATCGATCATACACTACGGGAATACTTCTATCATATCTAATTTTTCAATTAAATCGCAATACTTATTTTCCTTTAAAAACAGGGTTCCTTTTTTCACTAAAAGCCTGTAAAGCTTCCAAGCGATCTTCTGTTGGAATTGTTAATTCATATGCCTTGGCTTCTATGGCTAGTCCTGTCTGCAAGTCCGCGTTCATGCCATAGTCGATTGCATATTTGGCCTGACGCAGAGCAATTTGCCCATTTTTCAGCATTTCTTTTGCCAAAGTGCGGCAGGTTTCCATCAGTTCTTCCCTTTTCACTACCCTTGTTACAATTCCCCACTGATAAGCCTCCTGTGCGGATAGCTTTCTAGAAGTAAATATTAGTTCCTTTGCCTTCATCTTACCAATTAATCGCGGCAGGCGCTGTGTTCCACCTGCACCGGGAATAATTGCCCAGCTTGTTTCTGTCATCCCTAATTTAGCATCTTGTACACTAATCGCAAAATCGCATGCCAATAGGAGTTCAAAGCCTCCGCCAAACGCATAACCATTGACCGCAGCAATCGTCGGCTGCGGGAGTTCCGCAATTTTGTCGAAAACCTCCCGAATGGCTTTGACGTTCCGGCGCACTTCCTGTTCTGTTAAGGTTTTTCTTTCCTTCAGATCCGCTCCGGCGCTAAATGCTTGATCTCCGGCACCCGTAAAAATAACAACCCGGACATCTGGATTCAGTTCAATATCAACTATCATTTCACTTAACTGTTTCAAGGTTCCATAATCCAAGCAATTCAGCACATCCTGCCTGTTGATGGTGATGGTTGCAATATGGTCTTCCACACTGTATAGCACTTTTGTCATTCTATTTACTCCTTTCAGCTAAAATCTTTGGCATATTACCTTCAGTCAGAGGCATGTTTTAATCTCTAATATTTTCAACAATGGCTGCTATTCCCTGTCCCACTCCAATACACATTGTTGCAAGACCGTATTGGACATCACGCTTCTTCATTTCATACATTAACGTAGTCAAAATTCGCGCCCCGCTTGCACCAAGAGGATGGCCAAATGCAATCGCCCCTCCATTCACATTCACTCTTGTTGTATCCAGTTCTAATTGACGAATACATTCAAGCGATTGCGAAGCAAATGCTTCATTTATTTCAACTAAGCCTATATCTTCAACCGTTAAACCTGCTCTTTGCAGTACCTTTCTGCTGGCATAGATAGGACCCAGCCCCATGATACGCGGCTCTAACCCTGCCGTTGCTCCAGAAGTATATTTCGCAAGTGGTTTTAGTTTTAATTCTGTTGCTTTCTCCCTACTTAATAATAACAGCACAGAAGCACCGTCATTGACTCCTGACGCATTTCCTGCTGTTACTGTACCTCCAGGGAACAGCGGCTTAAGCCTGCTTAAACTCTCCATTGTTGTATTTGGACGCGGATGCTCATCTTTATCGACAACCGTTTCATTTCCCTTACGATCCTTTAAAACAACCGGGACAATTTCTTCTACAAAACGATTTTCCGCCATGGCTTTTTTGGCTCTTTGCTGGCTTTCTAAAGCAAAGCGGTCTTGTTTCTCACGGGAAATCTGAAATTGTTGCGCTACATTTTCGGCAGTTTGTGGCATGCTGTCTGTACCATACATTTCCTCCAAAACCGGATTGATAAATCTCCAGCCGATGGTTGTGTCCTGCAGTTCCATCGAACCGCGAGGATAATCTGCTTCAGGTTTTCCCATAACAAACGGGGCACGCGTCATACTTTCTGTACCGCCAGCAATAAAGATATCCCCTTCACCAACTGCAATGGCTCTTGCTGCATACATAACTGCATCAAGACCGGAGCCGCACAACCGATTAATCGTTGTACCGCCAACAGTAATCGGCAGACCGGCTAACAATGCAGACATTTTCGCTACATTTCGATTATCCTCTCCAGCCTGATTGGCATTTCCTAATACTACTTCTTCAATTTCCTCAGGCGGCAGATTAGGATTTCTCTCCAGAATAGCTTTTATGACAAGGGCTCCCAAATCATCGGGACGAATACTTTTTAGTGCACCCTTATATCTTCCTATGGGTGTCCGCACTGCATCAACAATTACGACTTCTCTCAATTTGTCAGCACCTCGTTTTTCTCACCTGTGTAATCATAGACCCCTTTACCTGATTTGCGGCCTAATCTTCCTGCTTTCACATATTGCTCTAATAACGGAGCGGGGCGATATTTATCGCCTAATTTTTCGTGTAAATATTTTAAATTGTTTAAACGAACATCTAATCCAACCAGATCGACTAATTCAAACGGACCCATCGGGTAATTCAATCCTAATTTAACCGCTTTATCAATTTCTTCCGGAGTGCCAAGTCCCTCCTGTAACATATAGAAGGCCTCATTTCCTACAAGAGCACTGATCCGGCTCGTTACAAAACCGGGAAATTCGTTAATGACAACTGTTTCTTTTCCCATTTGCTCTGCGACTTCTTTAATTTGCTGTGCCGTTTCGTCGCTTGTCTCCAGGCCGCGGATTATTTCAACAAGTGGCATTTTATGAACCGGATTAAAGAAATGCATCGCGATTGTTTTATCCGGCCTTTTCCCGTATGAGCCAATTTCCGTCGGACTCATCGTTGATGTATTTGTCGCAAATAAACAATGTTCAGGAGCAAATTGTTCAAGAGAGTCAAATACCTGGCGTTTGATTTCTGTTTGTTCTGGCACCGCTTCAATAATCAAGTCTGCAGATCGCACAGCATGTTCTAATGTATTGGAAAAGGAAAGAAGATCCTTGGCTGCTTTCCTTTGAATGGCAGTCAGCTTTCCCTTGTTCAGTGTCTTTTCAAAGATCTGATTTAATTCATTTTCGGCATTAACTAATGCCGCTTCATTTGTGTCATAAACGGTTACAGAGAAACCGCCGATAGCAGCAACATAAGCAATCCCTCTACCCATAACACCTGATCCGACTACGACAAGGTTTTTAATCATCTTTCAGTTCTCCTTTTGTCAAGTATGTATAAGAAGTACGACACAGCCATTATAAGTGAAGTCATACTCCTTTGTTCGTTTTTAATTTTATACCCCAAGCGGATTCAGCGGATGGCTGCCATAGTAAGAAACAATACTCTTTGTTTCAGTATACAAATCGAGCGTTTCGATGCTTAGCTCACGCCCAAAACCAGATTGCTTATATCCTCCAAATGGAGTTCCCGGCATAGCAGAGAATGGGCAATTTACCATCACAATTCCTGCTCGAATTTGTCCTGCTACACGAGTCGCACGCGCACCATCCTTTGTCCATACAGCAGAGCCCAGTCCAAATTCTGTATCATTCGCCAGCTTAATTGCCTCTTTCTCATCCTTAAATTTCATGATGACAACAACTGGTCCGAAGATTTCCTCCTTCACGACTTTCATCTCATGATTTACATGTGTCATTACCGTTGGATGATACCAATAGCCTTTTTCAAAGCCTTCGACGACAGCCGGTTTTCCTCCTGCTAAAATTTTTGCACCATCTGCTATAGCAGACTGCACATAACCATCGATTATATCCAGCTGATTCTGATCGATAATGGAACCTATCTGTGTTGCTTCATCAAACGGATTGCCAAGTCTTAATTTCTTTGTCTTTTCTACAAATTTGCTGACAAATTCGTCATATATATCTTCATGGATATATAATCGAGAACGGGCTTCGCATGATTGGCCTGTATTATAGAAAATGCCGTATAAAGAACCGTCCACTGCTGCGTCAATATCGCAATCTTCAAAAACGATATTAGGGGATTTTCCACCAAGCTCCAACGTAACACGTTTCAATGTTTGAGAGGCCTTTTCCATAATATTTTTGCCGATTGGCGTTGAACCGGTAAAGGCTACTTTATCTACTAATTTATGTTCTACAAGATAATTTCCTACTTCGAAACCAGAACCCGGAACAATATTGACGACACCTGCTGGTACACCTGCCTCAAGGCAGATTTCCCCTAACACAATCGCTGTAAGAGGAGTTAAAGAAGCGGGCTTCACTATTACTGAACAACCAACTGCAATTGCCGGAGCGATCTTCCATGCCGCCATCATTAATGGATAATTCCAAGGGATAATCTGTGCACACACTCCTACCGGTTCTTTTTCCGTATAATTGTGAAATTGCCCCGGTAGCGAATTTACGCGTCCGCCATGTGATACAATCGCCCCTGCATAAAATTCAAAATCTTCAATAGCCTGATTTATCTGTCCCTGGGCAGCAGTCAAAGATTTACCCGTATCAAGAATCTCTAATTCTACTAATTCATTAAAACGGGAACGCATAATGGAAGCAATTTTATTTAACACACGGAAACGTTTATTAACCGGAAATCTTCTCCACTTTCCGTGATCAAAAGCCTGGCGGGCTGCCTGAACGGCCTTTTCAGTATCTTCCTTTGTTGCCTTGGCAACCTCTGCCACTAATTCACCGGTTGCCGGATTAAAGGTTTTCATCGTCCCTCCACTGCTGCTTTCTGCTTTTTCCCCATTTATGATTAAATGATAAAAATCGCGTTTTACGGATGAATTTTCAGCTGCAGATTGTTGAATAGTTGACATCGCACTTCTCTCCTTTGATGAAGCTTTTATTTTCCATTAAAAACGGGTTTTCTCTTTTCAATAAATGCCTGAACCCCTTCGCGATAATCGCATGTTAATCCGGCAATCCGCTGGCTCTGTGCTTCTTGTTCTAAGTAATGAGCAAAAGGTTGCTCTGAAGCCAATCTTAGATTTCTCTTAATTAATCCAATGGCTTTTGTCGGCATATTCGCCAATATTTCAGAAAACTCAATCGTTTCCTTTTTCCATGTTTCTGCCGGAAATACTTTTGTGACAAGCCCTAATTCGAGTGCTTTCTCTGCGGATATTTTTTCCCCAAGAATCGAAAGCTCGGCTGCTTTCGCATAACCTACAAGATTTTGCAAGTAAAATAGATTGCCGGCATCCGGAATCAAACCGACATGGATAAAGGCATTAACAAAGCTTGACTTTTCGGATACGATCCGAAAATCACACGCCAGTGCCAAACTGAAACCTGCTCCGGCTGCCACTCCATTTATAGCAGCCACTATCGGTTTCTCCACCGCTCTTATTTGCTTAACCATTGGAGTATACTGCGTACGAAGCACTTCCCCTAGGTCCATCTTTTCACCGACATCCTCTAAGTCCTGTCCTGAACAAAAGCCACGACCTGCTCCAGTAATGACAAGACAACGAACCTGTTCGTCTTTATCGGCTTCTTTCACGGCTGATGTAATTTCATGGATCATCATAGAATTAAAGGCATTCAATTTATCCGGACGATGTAATTCAATCGTCGCTACGCTATTCTGTATATTATACTGAATCATTTCATACATAATGGTCACCGCCTTATCTTCCTTGAAAACGTACTTCTCTTTTTTCAGTAAAAGCCTGCATTCCTTCTTTTTGATCTTGGGAGGCAAATAATAGATAGAAATTTTTCCTTTCATACTGCATTCCTTCATATAATGAATAATCAACAGCCTTATTAATCGAGTCTTTTATCAGTCTTATTGCTAGAGGCGGCTGCTTCGCCAGCTTTTTCGCAAATTTCATTGTTTCTTCCATTAAGAGCTCTTCTGATACAATACGATTGATAATCCCGTACTTAAGCGCTGTTTCCGCAGGTATTCTTTCCCCAGTCCAAATCCATTCAAGTGCTTTAGCCCGTCCAATAGCTTTGGTCAAGCGCTGCGTTCCTCCCGCACCCGGCATGACTCCTAGATTAACCTCTGGAAACGAAAATTGAGTCCCGCTTGCTGCCAGTATTACATCACAGCTTAAAGCTAATTCAAATCCTCCGCCAAACACAAATCCCTTTACCGCACATATGACCGGTTTTTTTATCTGTGAAATACGATCCCAATAAGCAAATTGATTCATTAATTCCAATTCGATTGGCGTATTGCCGGCCATTTCATCGATGTCCGCTCCTGCGGAAAAGGAGTGTCCTTTTCCGGTAATGAGAATGGCAGCCATTTCTTCATTTGCGTCAAATTGCTCCATTGCTGTAACGATTTCTTTGACCATGCTCCGATTCAGGGCATTTAACTGCTGAGGGCGGTTTAAGACGATCATTCCAATCCCTTTTTCGTGTGCGGTTTCAATATATTCAAAAGAACTCATTCGCCCTCCTCCCCAATCATAAAGGACACAATATTCCCGGCAAAGCTCATAACATCCTTGCTTGAGGCCTTCCCTTCAGGTGATTTAAGGCCTATTTTCAGGTCATCATAGCTGTCATAGTACATTTCGCAGATTAAATAATATTTTGCTTCTCCTCCCATTGGAGAACCCGTCCCTTTTGTCACCCTCATTTTGCGAAGGCCGGGGATTTTCTCTGTAATTGGCACATGAATATTGTAGTAATGCTCATCAAAGGCTGCTGTATTTTCCGGTTGTTTATAAAATGCAATTAATTTAACCAATGTATAACCTCCTTTTCATATCGTAGTTGAAATAAGCTTCATCGCTTCAAATGGATTTTTGCAGCTTTTGCAGTAGAGTATACTGCGACAGGCAGTCGGTCCAAAAATATTTTCTAATGTAATATGGGTTGAGCCGCAATAAGGGCAGGAAACATGCCATGAACCATCATCATTCACATATTTTGGCGGGGCGGCAATGCCAAATTCCTTCAAACCTTGCAGCCCTTTTTCCGAAATCCTGTCGGATGTATAGGGCGGGGTGTGGATAAATTCTACAATCGTCTCCTCCACCTCTTCCAATTCATTCACAGCCTTAATAATATTTCTGCGAATCATTTCCAGCGCGGGGCATCCGATGAAGGTAGGCAATACCTCTATCTTTACCCTTTGATCGTGTATGATAACGTTTTCAACCATACCTAAATCAAGAATACTAACGGTATCGATTTCAGGATCCTTTACTTGTTGTAAAGCGGCAAGTATGTCCTTCTCCGTGATTTGTGCAGGTACATGCACAGGGAAACACCTCTTTTCTCCTTTTCGCTATTACCAAGGAACATTCGGATTGATATTGTAAACTTCACTTAAAACAGCAAGCGCTTCATTCAGCTCTTTCGTATGCTCTCCATTTCTTCCGTTCATCTTCATCTGGCAGCTAGTCTCAGGAAGGGATAAATCAAGTTTTTCTAAAACCGATAGTAACATCTCCTCCCATTTTGTCTTTAAAACATTTTCTTCATCGATTAAGCCAAAGGAATGAATCTGTTCAGCAAAGCTTCCGCAGGAAAATACATCCTTAAAATCTTGCAATACTTTATTCAGCGCTTCATTCATTCGGACTTTTGTCTCCTCAGTAGAACTGAACAGTTGAACAAACCAGGTCTTCCAATGCATCAAATGATAAAATAGTTCTGTATCCACTTTAATCGCTGCATTTGCCAGAGGCTTATAAGAACTTTGTTTTAACGATTGAATTTTTACTTTTTTCGCCAAAGAATACAAATAATTTCGTACAACCGCGTATGCCCAGTCATAATCCGGATCTTCCATATAAAAACCAGGACCGTTTACCCGTTCTACTAATATACAATTTTTCCGAACGTTTGCAGGACGAGCATGGGCTAAATCATCTGCCTTCCCTGCACCTAGATCCTCAAGAAGTTGATAATACATGGCTGCATGTCCCATCGTATCTTGACTAATAGAGGAAAAGGCAACATCCTCTTCAATATGGGGTGCAAGTCCAAGCCATTCAGAGCCGCGGTATGCATATAAAAATTCATCATCAGCAAGCTGAAATAATAATTCTATTAATGCTACTTTTTTTTCTGGGCTCTCTATCACTACCTGATTACCCGTTTTTATAACCGCTTCACTCATTTGTTTGTCTCCCCCCATGAAATGATCTCTTTTTCATCAAACATTTTTTGCTCATAGGCACGCCAGGTTTTCTTTAAGTAGCCGTATCCTTTTGTTGTTCGATAATCTTTGTTATCTAAACGCTTAAGAGATTGTCTTTCTTCCTCAATTGTTTTCCTAATATTCCTTCTATTTACTATCCAAATATCCGCTACTGGCTCCCGGCGCATAAAGTTTTCCTGTGCCATAATAAGGGCGATTTCTTCATTTGGTGCAAGGAGACTGAATTGATGCTGCAGTGCAGCGGTTGGTGTTCTTCGACTGAATACTTCAAATTCCTGATAAAATTCTTTTTGGCTTCCCATCGTTTTACATTCTCCTTTCTCTTCGCTTACATATTCGCAGCCAGTGCTTCACGTACCCATGCATTTTTCATATAAGAGGTATGGCGCAATTTTAATCTTTCCTGAGAGCAAGGTCCCTTATTAGCAATAATCTTCTTAAACTCATTCCAATCTGGCTGCTGGTAGACCCATAATTGCTTTGTTTGATCATAGTGAAGAGTCGGGTCAGGTATCGTTAATCCGAGAGATTGTATGCGAGGAATATACTTCGTAAAATATAATTGTCTTAATTCTTCATTTGTTCTAGGGCGTATCTTATATTTGATTGTAACGTCCTGTTTCGAGGAGCCGGTTGTCTCGCTGCTGGCCGGTCCGAAGAACATTAGCAGTGCAGGCCACCAGCGGTTCAAGGCATCCTGAATCATTGCTTTTTGTTCCTTTATTCCTTCCGTTAGTGCAAGAATAATCGCTTCTCCATGCTGTGCATGAAACACTTCTTCCGCGCAAATCCGCTGTAATGCTCTGCCGTAGGGCCCATAAGAGGTGCCAAGCATATTCGATTGTGTAATAATCGCTGCACCATCAACAAGCCAGCCGATTAATCCGGCATCCCCCCATGATTTCGTTGCCATATGGAAAACATTGTGAAATTTTAAATCACCGTTGAACAAATCCTCCATTAAATCGCTGCGGTTTTTTCCATAGGGCTTTAAGAGATCCTCTGCAACACGCAATAATAATTGTCCATGTCCCATCTCATCTTGAACTTTAGCCATAATGCCAAGCTTGCGGTACAGTGAAGGGGCTTTGGGAACCCACTCTTTTTCCGGGAACGCTCCCATGATTTCACTGATACCATGCATCGAAATTAATTTAATTAATGCATCTCGATATTCATCAGGCATCCAGTCATCTGCTTCAATTTTTTCTCCTGCTTCAATTCGTTCCATAAATACCGCTAATTTCTCTTCTTCTTTTTTTTCCACTGGATGGTTATGATTAATCATTTGCAACCTCCTCAAAGATCAAGAATTTTATATAACACTTTTATAACGTAATTATAATTTATTGTTATACAAAATTCAATTATTTTCTGAATATTTTTTATTTTTAATAAATAATAGGAGCATTATGAATATTTCATCATTCCCTGTACTTTCATGCCAAGGAACAAAGAAATATAACACTTTTTTCCAAAGCTATAATAGTTGTTATATTCGTCCCCTTCGATGATTAGATATTTTCCCCCAAAAAAAGGATGGTGCGATAGGGAAGCATATATCCCTTCCTAGCATACACCAGCCCAAAAAGCTGATAGCATGTTACTTCGAGAATAATCAATTATAAGAGAGTCATAAAATAGGAGATTTATTTACTGTTTATTCTGAATATTCAAATATTATAATACGTTATATCATTTAAATAAGTTGCGTTTCCTGTCTCCGGTCTACAACCCTGATCGCTTTTCCTTCAGATCTTGGAATACTCTTTGGGGCAAAAACATGAACATTCATACTCACCAGACAATGATTCTTCATGGAATGCTGTACCATTTTTTTTATTTCTGTAATAGATACATGCTTCATATTGCCATTAATTTGTCGATAGATCTGGTCACATACTTCAACATGAAGTTCCACGATGTCTAGATTTCCTTTTCGTTTTAAGTGTACCTGATAGTGAGGAGCTAGCTCTTCGATTTGGATTAGGTAATGCTCAATTTCCGACGGGAATACGTTTACACCACGTACAATCAGCATATCGTCAATCCGCCCCTTTACACGGGACATTCTTACAGTGGTTCTCCCGCACTTGCAAATGTCTCTTGTAATAGAAGCAATGTCGCCTGTACAGTATCGAATAACTGGAAAGGCCTCTTTTGTTAGGCTTGTGAATACTAATTCTCCTTCTTCCCCTTCTGGGACCAACTCCAAGGTATCCGGGTTAATCACTTCAATAATAAAATGATCCTCAGCCACATGTAATCCATCCTGTGCTTCGTGACATTCCATGGCTACACCAGGTCCCATGACTTCACTTAATCCATAAATATCACATGCTTTAATATCCAAGGATTCTTCCAATACCTTTCTCATTTCCTCTGACCATGGCTCGGCGCCGAAAATACCATATTTTAATGCGTTATTTCGAGGGTCAATTCCCCGAGTTTTCATTTCCTCAGCGATTTTTAACACATATGACGGTGTACCGGCAATTACTGTCGGATGAAAATCTTCAATGACTGTAATTTGCCGGTCTGTATTTCCTCCAGAGATAGGAACAGTTGCCATTCCAAGAGCCTCAGCACCATAATGGAGCCCTAATCCGCCGGTAAATAATCCATATCCATATGCATTATGAAAGATTCCATCCGGCTCTCCACCTGCAATCGAAATGGCTCTAGCAACAATTTGAGACCAATTTTTAATGTCGTTCTGGGTATAGGCAACAACTGTCGGCTTACCGCTTGTCCCGGATGAAGCATGAATACGGTTTATTTCTTTCATCTTTACTGCAAATAATCCATACGGATAATGATCCCGCAAATCTTTTTTCTTTGTAAAGGGAAGCTTTTTCACATCTTCAATTGATTGAATTTTTTCCGGAGTAATATTAAACTCTTTGAGCTTGTTTTGATAAAACGGAACATTATAATATACTCTTTCAACCGTTTTCTGAAGACGGCTTAATTGAAGCGTTTCCATTTCCTTGCGTGAATAAATTTCCTCACTATGAATGATCATGCCTTCCGCTCCCTCTTTTATTTTTTCTATTTCTTTCTATTTATCCAAATTCATATAACAGATATCTATAAATAATAAAAATTTCCGTTATATCTTGGATATTTATAAATTATCACACAAAAGAAGTATTGTAAATATATTATGAATTTTCAGATAATTATACAGATTGCACATATTGTTTTATTCATATAGAATTTTTCTATCAAAAATGAATAGAAATCAATGTTTCCATTATAAACAAACCATTTATCATATAACTTATTTTTACTTTTTTGTTTTTAGAAATGGATTTTACTCGTTTCCATTTTACTTTAAGAAACAGCTCTTCATAGCTTAACAAAAAAAACAGCTTATATAGTTGTGACACATCTATACAAGCTGCCTTTCCCCGCTCATCTAACATTTATTATATTTATTTCTTCCTTAATGCCTCCGGAATATAGACACAGAATGGTTCACTCTCTATATAATCTCCTGTAACGGCATAGGTTCTTGAACGAGAGCCACCGCAAATTTTATTATATTCGCACACACCGCATTTTCCTTTATACTTATCAGGCTGACGAAGCTCTTTAAACACCTTTGCTTCACGATAGATCTCAGATAACGGCTGCTCTCTAATATTTCCCGCCTTAATCGGCAGCAGACCGCTTGGCAGGACATCTCCTACATGGGAAATAAACGCAAACCCATTTCCGTCATTGACCCCTTTTGGTGCCCGCTTTAAACCATCCTTCATCGATGCAAAATCCGTTGTAATCGTATCTTCATAATGAATTTCGCCCTTTTCAATTAAATGATCCCGCACTTTTTCCTGCAGCACAACTCGTCGATAATGCTGTGCTGCGGTCGTTTTGATATCATACGGCGCTGTCTTACTCAGTTGATATAGCCAGCGGAATACCTTTTCATGCTCCGCTGGGGAAATACAGGCATCTAATTGCCCTCTTCCTGTAGGAACAAGCAGAAAGATATACCACATCACAACTTTCATTTCAGCAACTAATTGAGCCATTTCCTCCAAATAGTCATAATTATAACGCGAAATCACAGTATTAATTTGCAGTGGCATATCCAGCTCATTTAAGTACTTTATTTTCTCAATCGTTAAATCAAATGATCCCGGGGTACCGCGAAATTTATCATGTATTTCCGCCCTTGGCGCATCCAAGCTGAACCCCCATCGTGACAGACCTACTTCTTTTGCGCGTTGCATCTTCTCCTTCGTAACATTAGAAGTTGCGCTAGGCGTCATAGAAACACGCATCCCTTTTTTCACCGCATATTCTGCCAATTCAAAAAGGTCTTCGCGCATCATGCAATCCCCGCCTGTAAAAACAAGCATCGGATTATCCATTTCATATATCTCATCTATGAGTTTTATTCCTTCTTCATGAGTTAATTCATTTGGATCCGGTGTAAGCTGGGCATCTGCCCGGCAATGCACACACTTCAATTGACATGCCCTTGTCACTTCCCAAATGACGATAAATGGATTTTTGTTATAATCGATCACCTTTCCATGTGGATGACCTCCATGTTGCATACTTTATCACCAGATTTCATATATTTTTTAATCTTTCCCGGATAAGCTCCCTGCTAGTATTAGTATAAAGGTTAATGTGCCACTACAACTGCGAGATTTGTCACAATAATAGTAACAATATTCACATTCCTGTTTAACTCCAAAAATTGCAAAAAATTAAAATCTGTACAAATTATTTACAACCTTTTTACATTGTATCAAGAAACTAATTAACTTCCCCTAATACAATAGAAGTGATTGGAGAACCTAGGAGGGAGAAGAAAAATGAAAATAGCAATTTTTACCGATACCTTTTATCCGGACATCAATGGTGTTGCCCATACACTGAAACGGTTGACCGATTACTTCCAAAAGCATAACACTTCCTATAAAGTCTTTGCTCCTAAATCGACAAACAACGAATATATTTCGGAGAATATCCATCGTTTTGAAAGCTTGTCCTTTTTCTTATATCCTGAATGCAGGCTGGCTCTTCCAAAGCCGCACCAAATCAAAAAAGAGCTGTTGGCATTCTCTCCAGATTTAATTCATGTCGCAACACCATTTAACATGGGACTTTGCGGTATCTATTACGCCAAGAAATTGAATATTCCTCTTGTTGGTTCCTTCCATACCGATTTTGAACAATATTTATCCTATTATGACCTTCCGTTTCTATCTAAGCTCTGCTGGAGATACATGAATTGGTTTCATCAATCCTTTGAAAAGAACTTTGTTCCTTCATTGGATACTCTTGAAAAACTAAGCCGGCAAGATTTCAAAAATCTGGAGATTTGGCCCCGCGGAGTTGATTGCCAACATTTCCATCCACATTACTCTCCGGAGCCTGTTCGGCAAAAATTTCAGATTTCAAAAAGGTTTCTGCTCACATATGTCGGTCGGCTGGCACCAGAAAAAGATCTAGACACACTGATGTCTGCAGCAAAAAACATTCCGGAAGAGATCAATGAGCAAATACAATGGATTGTTGCTGGTGACGGACCATTACGAGAAAAGCTAGAACAGCATGCACCGGCTAATATGACCTTCACCGGGTATTTAAACGGGAAGGAACTAGCAGAAATTTATAGTGCATCAGACTTATTCGTCTTTCCTTCCCCCACTGAAACATTTGGGAATGTAGTATTAGAGGCATTAGCAAGCGGGACACCGGTTATCGGTTCCAATTCAGGAGGTGTCAAAAATATCCTTTCCCAGGGGATCACCGGGATATTGTGTGAACCTAGAGATACAGCTGGATTTGTTCAAGCTATTTGCCGCCTTTTAACCCGCGATAGTGAAAGATGGCAAATGGGAATGGAAGGAAGAAAGTATGCATTATCACAAAGATGGGATCGAATTTTTGATCATCTCATTAGGCAATATGACGCAGTAATACGCGAAAGAAAGAAATATGCTTGACCATTTATCTCACCCTTCTTAGTATTTGATTTCTTTTTTTGCATATAACCGGACAGTCTCTTCATGCGGCTGTCAGTTGACTTCAATACTTGCATGAAACCAAGTTAAGGATGGAAGCATTCTGATTTTGAAACTTTTTCTCTTTGTATGGACGATAGTGCCGAAATTGGCATGATATGTGATCAAAAAAGAAGAAGGAAGGAACGATTAGAAGTACTGTCCCTAGGAGCGTATAAGGAGAAGCTAATTCAGATATATCCCAGAAATTTTGCGTATAACGGGTTGAAGAAGCAACATGGCATGCCAAGAAAAAGGAATTATACACATATAAAGGTCTTTACAAATGATAAATATTCTCACTTGAATTTATTATTCATCAAAGTAATATAGTTATACCCTATACTTGCATTTTGTCTATTCTTATCTTCAGCAATCCAGTATCCATTTTTGAAAAATTATGTTACATATTGAGCATTCTTGTCGAAAAGAGACGGCCCTTTTTTTTCGGGAGCCTCTGTAAAAAGCGGTTGCTTTTAGTAAGAATAATGCCTTAATCTATTCTTTTCCATAAAAAGCTTTTTACTTAAAAACTTACGCTTTTGTTCTAATTTTGAAAACATTTCGCTTAATGCGGGATTTTTCGGATCCTGATATAACTGGCGGTATAAATCAATAATATCTGTATTACACGCACGATATTCTTTTGTAAGTTTTTCAATCGTTGTTGTAATTTCCTTTTTACTATTCCCCTTAGGTGCGTCTTTCAGTTTTTCTATGATTTGCTGCTGCCACGACTTATCGTTTAAAGATCCTGCAAGAAGATATAAATCCAAATAATCATTTACCTCCAAGAAGGCCTCATCCATACTCATCAAAAAGAATCCCCTTTCATTTATTATATACTTTCATTTAAGAAGAGATCTTTTAATAATTTGAAAAAAACTCTTCTTATTGAGCAGGCAGACTGTAACAAAATACTAAAAAGCAAAGCTCATCAAATTAACATATTGAGGTAACTTAGAAAGCGTTTTTACGCTGTATATATTAGCTTTTTTATTATCCTAATAGAAAATGCTACTGGTTGTCAATGAATTAGACTCTATTTTTGAATTTTTTTTGAACTTTATTAAACTTTCTCAACTAATATTACATTCATCCTATATTTATAATGTTTCTAGAGAACGATTAGCATTATAATAAAAAGAATTGACTCTTTTTTCTAATCTTTTTTAGTTATTAGTTTTAATTGATCGTTCTGTTTTTGCGAATTATTTGATCGAATCCATACTATCGTATGCCCAGATTCGTCCATCCTAATATAATAATCTGTAACAATCCCTTTTATTTCTTACAACCCCAATGAAATCCCTAAGAAAACCTCCTTGAATTACTTCATATTTATAAGGAAAAACAATCACTTTTTCATCAAAAAGTATTATTCTGTTTTTAAATTAATCTATTTTATAGATTAATTTCACCTAAATAATATATTATATATTTCAATTGCTGATTTTAAAATAACAAATACGGATGAAATTCAAAAAAATATGAAGCGGGGAGATATATTTGATTGATCAGTATTTTCCAAAAGCGCAAGATCTCTACCGCCCTGAGTTTGAACATGATGCATGTGGAATCGGATTATACGCACCTGAACAGCCCTTATTAACTTAATTTGGTGTGACCTCATACTATTCGAAAATTGCGACCAATCATCAATATCAAACGAATGTTGAAGGTGTATTTGCGGCAGGTGATGCAAGAAGAGGGCAAAGCCTGATTGTTTGGGCCATTAAAGAAGGTCGTGCCGTCGCCCGTGAAGCAGATCGCTATTTGATGGGAAGCTCCGTACTACCTGTGTAACATGCTCCAAATAAATACGGCTGATCCTTAATTGGGTCAGTCTTTTGTTTATTCCTAAATATTAGATAGAATTCGACTGCACATGATGAAATTAGCTGCCCCTCCATGTTGAAGCTGCGCCCTTTTGCAGCAAAATTGATGATTATTGTTGATAAATATCTCCTTTTTATTGCAGGAAAAACACCTTCTTTTCGTTAAATTAATAGAAAGGATAAAGCTTGTCTAAAATAATTGGAAGGTGGTCGTTGCTAATGAGTTCAGAGATATCTTTACACCAAATCGCCGAAAGCGTTACGAGGTCTGTGCTAAATGCCTCTGATAAAGATTTAGAAGGTTTTCAAAGAATTATTGAAGAAACGATCAAAGTCAGGGAAGGCCATAGAAACTTACAAAAAATGGTCAAAAATTATTCCAATTCCATTATTCAGCGTTAATGCTTCATAAGGTGTTCTTCCACAGGGTGTCAAGCAACACAATTAATCTAGATCCAGTGGTGATTTATGCACAGTGATCCTAGATACTATTTTTGTGGCGCCTGACACCTTTGCTGTTGGGATCAATCCTTTCGATTAGCCTGCTGGGACAAACAGGCATTCCTTTCATAAATGTTGTATCATAAACATAAGAAGCCGAATTATGTCGGATCATCTTTGGTTTGGAGGAGTATATATGCTCGGCAGGAGAATTAAACATGCCCATCGGTATCAAGAAATCATCAATGCCTTTTTGCGAAATGGATTTACTTATTTTGTTCATCGCCTTGGCTTCGCCAATCAATATTTGCCTCATAAGCAGCATAAAATAGAAGAGCAGTATAATATGCAAACAATCGGGGCAAAGCTTCGTATCACTTTGCAAGAGCTGGGACCAACCTTTATTAAACTGGGACAAATTGCAAGTACAAGACGCGATATCGTTCCTGAAACAATATCGAAGGAATTGGAACTGCTTCAAGATCAGGTTTCCTCTTTTCCTTATGAGAAAGTTAGGCAATCTATTGAAGAAGAACTGGGGGAAGCACCAGAAAATCTTTTCCAGCAATTCAATGAAGCACCGCTGGCCACGGCGTCCATCGGACAGGTACATATGGCTGTATTAAAAACTGGCGAGAATGTCGCAGTAAAAATTCAACGTCCTGATATTCTTCCAATTGTCGAAACAGATTTAGAAATTCTCGATGACTTGGCAAGAATAATGGAAGAAAACTTTTCATGGGCTAAAACTTATCAGCTTCGCAAAATGATTAATGATTTTGCCAGATCATTAGGAGCTGAATTAGATTATTTAATAGAAGGCAGAAATAGTGAACGAATCGCAAAACAATTTATTGAACAACCTGAGATTTTTATCCCCAGGGTATACTGGAATTTTACAACAAGGAAAGTCTTGACGATGGACTTTGTTCAGGGAATCAAAATTAATAACTTACATAAGCTGGACGAAGAAAGATACGATCGAAAATTACTTGCTCGAAGGATCACTGACTCGATGCTGCAGCAAATCTTAATCAATGGATTTTTCCATGGCGATCCCCATCCGGGCAATATCTTTGTACTTCCGGGAAATAAGGTCGCCTATTTAGATTTTGGCCTGATTGGTCGATTAAGTGAAGATACAAAGTTTTATTTTTCCTCCTTAGCCATTCATCTGCAAAAGGGAAATACAAAAGGAATTGTGAAAACCATCATGTCTATGGGAATACTTACGGAGCAGACGGATATGGTTTCGCTGTATAATGCAATAGATGAGCTGCAAATGAAATATTATGATACACCATTTAGTCAAATTAAGCTTGGGGAAACCATAAATGATCTATTTACGATTATCTTTCATCATCATATTCAAATTCCATCTGATTTAACTATTGTGGGGAAAACCTTATTGACAATTGAAGGAATTGTGGTGGATCTTGATCCGGAAATCAGTTTTATGGAAGCCATTAAGCCTTTTAGCAAAAAATTACTGCTCAATCATTATGGTCCAAAACGGGTATTCAAGAATTCAATCGGTGGTATGATTGAGAATGTACGGTTATTATCCGATGTTCCCAAGAAAATTTCAGATCTTACATCTACTGTTCAAAAAGGAAAACTTCATGTCGACATCGGCGTCCCGGAATTGAGAAATTTCTTAAAAAGGCTCGACAAAATCAGTAACCGTATTGCTTTTAGTATCATATTATTATCTTTCAGTATTTTAATGGTTGGCTTGATTGTCGGTTCTGCTATTTCCGGTGAGTCTAGCGTTCTGTGGAATTTTCCTGCCATTGAAATCGGCTCCATTGTCGCGACAACCATGTTTATCTTTATGCTGATTGCTATCTTTAAATCGGGCAGGATGTAAGGTCATTTACAGAGAAAATTACACTTGAACAATCAAAAGGGGACTATCCCCATAAGGTGTCAGGCATCCGCTATGATCTATATCCAGTGCAGATTGATGCAAAGGGATATTAGATACTGTATGGTGGTGCCTGATACCTTTGCTTTTGGGTCAGCTCCCCTTGCTTCTTCCCTTATGGATAGCAGCGCTTAATTATCAGTATACTTTCTGAAAATCAATGACACATTATGTCCCCCGAAACCTAGAGAATTGGATACTGCAATATTGATATTCTGCTTTCTCGCAACATTTGGGACATAGTCCAAATCAAGTTCTTCATCAGGTGTTTCATAGTTGATGGTAGGTGGAAGGATTCCTTCCTTGATCGCCAACAGAGAAAAGATTGCTTCCACTCCCCCCGCTGCTCCCAGCATATGTCCTGTCATCGATTTAGTCGAACTGACTGCCAAACGGCAGGCATGTTCTTTGAATACTTCCTTAATGGCCTTCGTTTCATTTAAGTCATTTAACGGGGTTGAGGTTCCATGCGCATTAATATAGTCAATCTGCTCTGGAGTAACTGCGGCATCCTGCAATGCGAGCTTCATGGCACGGGCGGCTCCTTCTCCTTCAGGGGCGGGAGAAGTAATATGGTATGCGTCGCCGGTAGACCCATACCCAATGATCTCCCCATAAATATGAGCTCCGCGTGAACGAGCATGCTCCAATTCTTCCAGAACAATGATGCCTGCTCCTTCTGCAATGACGAAGCCATCGCGATTTTTATCAAAGGGGCGGCTTGCCGTTTTTGGATCTGGATTTGTTGAAAGAGCTGTCATATTAGAAAATCCTGCAATGGTCATTTCCGTAATAGAAGCCTCTGCCCCCCCTGCTACTATAACATCTGCATTTCCATACTGAATCGCACGGTAGGCATCTCCGATGGAATTAGCACCTGATGCACAGGCCGTAACAGAACAATTATTTATCCCTTTTGCACCCAATTCAATCGAGACACGACCCGCAGCCATATCTGGAATAAACATCGGGATTGTAAAAGGATTTACTCTTCTTTGCCCCTTTTCAAGGAATTTCCTATATTGTTCTTCAAATTCTCCTAAGCCTCCGATACCGGAGCCAATCCATACACCTGTTCGTTCAGAACGAACGTTCACACCCATTTGCAATCCGGCGTCCTCAAAAGCCATTTTGGCTGCAGCAATGGCAAGCTGGCTGAACCTCCCCATTCTTCTTGCTTCCTTCCGATCCATGAAGTTTTCAGGCTCAAACCCCTTCACTTCCCCTGCCAGTTTTACATCTATCTTATCCACATCAATTCGAACAGCCTTTGCAATTCCTGACATTCCTTTTTTAATATTTCCCCATGTTGAAGTTACATCATTCCCCAGTGGAGTCACTGCTCCTAAACCAGTAACAACAATTCTTCTATCCATGCCATCTCTCCTAAAAAGTAATATTACTATTTTAACCTTCTTCTTTTTTCTTTTCAAAACAAGCACCAAAAAAAGATGCTCTCCCTACAATAGAGAGCTATTCCCCGCTAAGCCAACTGCCATTTTCAGGAAAAGACTCCGATCACTTAAGAAAGCCCGATTAAGTTCGTTAAGACTTCAAAGCACTTATCAGGTCGTCATGGCAGAATAAACTCCCGCTATTCTTCCTACTTTTCTTTGTACACTTAAAATGTAAAGGAAAGCATACTGCCTGTAAAAAGCAGGAAAAACTCTTGGATTTAGCTGAATAGCCACATTATAATAGTAATAATGAATAAAGTTTATTGCCATTATTATAAACTATTAATCAACGGATTGAATGATGGAAAATCAATAGTGAGGAGAAGATATATGGACTATCAATTATCGCCGTTAGGTGATCAGGCCGTCATGATTGGCCTTGGAGAACACGCCGATGAAACAACCTTAAACAAGGTTCAATTACTCACCTCGTACTTAGATACACATCCTTTTGATTGGATGATCGAATATATTCCGGCTTTTACCAGTGTTGCCATCCTGTATGATCCGATACTCGTTTCCCAGCATTTACGAAGCAAAGAACTGCTCCCATATCATTATGTTTGTGAGCAATTAATTCCGCTTTTAGCGCAAAACACGAACGCTGAAAATATTGAACGCCAGACCATACAAATTCCCGTATGCTATGGGGGAGCTTACGGACCTGATTTGGAATTTGTAGCCGTAACAAACCATTTGTCATTGGATGAGGTCATTCAAGTTCACTCCTCAGGTGACTATACCGTTCACATGATTGGATTTGCCCCTGGCTTCCCTTACATCTATGGTATGCCGGAATCAATCGCTGCACCGCGCAAGAAAACACCACAACTAAAAATACCCGCCAAATCGGTGGGTATCGGCGGAAAACAAACAGGAATTTATCCTATTGAATCACCGGGTGGATGGCAGATTATCGGCAGGACACCTCTTAATCTATTTAATCCTGAAGCAAGACCGCCTTCACGATTAAAAGTAGGAGATAAGATCCAATTCATTCCAATCAGTGACAAAGAATATGCAGAATGGGAAATTTCAAGAAGATGATTACGATTATTAAACCAGGACTGCTTTCAAGTATCCAGGATTTAGGAAGATTCGGACTTCAAAAATACGGAGTCATTTCAAGTGGAGCAATGGATGTCTTCTCACACCGGGTAGCCAATCTCTTAACGGGAAACGATGAAAATACACCTACAATTGAAATGACTCTGTTGGGACCTGTTGTTCTGTTTCACAAGGATGCTCTCATTGCCATTTGCGGAGGAGAATTTACACCATCGATCAATGGACATCCCATCCCAACATGGAAACCTGTTTTAGTCAAAAAAGGCACCATTTTACATTGCGGTCGGGCTAGTCAAGGTTGCCGCGCCTATTTAGCTGTTTCCGGCGGTCTTTCTGTTCCCATCCTTTTAAATAGCCGTTCAACATATTTGCGTGCCAACATAGGTGGATTCCACGGCAGGGCGTTGCAGGCAGGAGATGAAATTCCCTTTCGCCTGGAAAGCGGGCAGGCAAAAATCCTGATGAAACGGCTGTATTCTCGTATGAAAGGCAGGCCATTTGCCGAAGCAAACTGGTATGTTTCACCCAATTTGATTCCTACAATGCAGGCTGAACCCATCATCCGAGCCATGATAGGAAGACAATATCACCTTTTTACCCCTGACAGCCAGGAAGGCTTTTTTCAGCAATCATTTACAGTAACTGCACAATCCGATCGAATGGGATACCGCTTAATCGGCACTCCTCTTTCACTCAAGAAACCAGAAGAAATGCTGTCTGCGGCTGTTGCTTTTGGAACCATCCAGGTACCTTCGGATGGCAATCCCATTGTTCTTCTGGCAGATCGGCAAACAACCGGAGGCTATCCGATTATGGCACAAATCGCTTCGATTGATTTCTCGATTATGGCACAAGCAAGACCGGGTGATCGTATTCATTTTCGGAAAATTACTCATGAAGATGCACAACGTCTATATATAAAAAAAGAAAGAGAAACATTATTATTAAAACAATCAATCATGCATAAAATGAGTCAGGAGGTTTTGCGATGAATGTGATTGATATAAACTGCGACTTGGGTGAAAGCTTCGGTGCCTATACACTGGGGTATGATGAAAGAATTCTTGATTTTGTTACCTCCGCCAACATTGCCTGTGGTTTTCATGCCGGAGATCCGGCAACAATCAGGAAAACCGTTAAAATGGCCTTGGAAAAAAAGGTAGGGATTGGTGCACATCCTGGACTTCAGGATCTTGCCGGATTCGGAAGAAGGGAAATGCATATTTCACCACTGGAAGCATATGACATCGTCCTTTACCAAATAGGTGCATTGTATGGGTTTGTGAAGGCGGAGGGAGAAAGGATTCAACACGTAAAACCCCATGGAGCGTTATATAATATGGCAGCCAGGAATTCCGTTTTGGCCGAGGCAATTGCAGAGGCAGTCTATAAAATCGATCCAGAGATAATTCTCTTCGGCTTAGCCGGCAGTGAAATAATTAAAGCCGGAAAAAGACTCGGTCTGCACACAGCCAGTGAGGTTTTTTCAGATCGCACTTACCGGGAGGACGGAACTTTAACACCACGAAAGGAAGAGAATGCCCTCATTACAGACGAGCAGAGTGCAGGCAAACAGGTGATACGCATGATAAAGGAAGGCAAAGTCCTTTCACTTCAGGGAAAGGATATATCCATTACAGCTAATACCATCTGTATTCATGGCGATAATGAAAAAGCGCTTGATTTCGCTGCGTACATTACGGCCTCTCTACAAGAAGCAGGCATCAGGACAGCAAAAATCAGTGAATTTATTTAAGAGATAAAAAAAATAACTGAGCAAAAAGGGATTTTCTTTCACCTTTTTGCTCAGCCATGTTCCTTTGTTCCCTATTTTCCAGTGATATACCCGCGCTCAATCGCTACGTACAATAAACCCACAGCATCTGAAATGGTTAATTCTCCTTTATTAGCTTTCTCGCGCCAAAAGGATGCAAGCGAAGGATCCTTTTTTTCGAAACGCATTAGCACGGTTGAAACGGCATTCCGGATTGCCTGATTGGAAGGTTCAAATTTTTGAGACATGATATCTTCCTCCTTTCCTGATAAATCCTGGCAGACTGCTGTTACTTTTTTTTCAAGATTAAATGCTTTTTCCAGCCCGGCAACATGGGCACGGGCTACCGTTTCAATCCAGGCGACATCCTTCATCTTGGCAGCATCTGCAACATTGTCAATGAATCCATTTTCTGTCAGAATTGCCGGCATCCTTGATGCATGAAGAACATGAAACTGGGCTTGTTTTTTCCCTCTGTCTTTCATTTCAATGACCTTTGCTATTTCCTCATGGATTGTATTTTGAAAATGAATTGTGTCCGAATGGACTCCCGTATCCACATAGCTTTCAAACCCGGTGCCTCCACCGGAATTTATATGAATCGAAAGATAATAATCCGCTCCCCAATTATTTGCCTCTTTTGTACGCTGTGATAATGAGGGATATGTGTCCCCCGTACGACTCATATGAACAGCTACATGATTATATTCATTTACCAAAATGTCCCTTATTGCTAAAGAGATTGACAGCGTTACATCCTTCTCCTGCAATCCATTTCCAAATGCGCCAGGATCAGAACCACCATGCCCAGGATCTAGATAGAGCTTAAACATCAAATATCATCTCCTTATTATTTTTATATGCAATAAAAAAGCCGCCCGTTTGGACGACTCTACTGCTATTTATATATGAATTTCCGGTAATAGCTGATATATGATTGGAAAATAAGAATTCAGAGAAATCTCAGATTTAACACTAAATGAAACTGCTTGATATCAAATTTTTACGTCGATACACACTTAACACGATACCCATTAAAAACGCATTAAACAGAGTGGGCATCAATCCATAGCTGATAAAAGGCAAGGAGATAGATATAAGCGGTAATACACCAAGGATCATTGCAACATTATAAATGAACTGGACTACAAAAAGAGTCAATCCACCAACAAGAAGCAATTTGCCATAATGACCATTTATTTGATGAGATATGACCATTATCCTTGCAACAAAAAGGGAAAAAATTAAGATAATGATTAGTGCAAACAAATACCCATAATAGTTAGTCAAACTCGCAAACACAAAATCAGTATGGGCAGCCTGGATGAACTCTCTATTTCCGGATGTACCAAACCACCCTGCTGACGACATTAGCTCTTTTAAACGTAAATATATATATCCCGGACCATCTGCGTAATTTTTCGGGTTTAAAAACCCTAAAATTCTAGCCAACTGATATTCCTTCACCGAAGGCCAGAATAATAATCCCCCGATGATAGATAAACAAATTGGCACAACCGTCATCATCAGTGCCTTTTTCTTACCCACCTTACTCCACCAGAGCATAACAAATACCATCATGATATAGATAAAGGCTGTTGAAAGATTTGGTATCATTAAGAACAGATACAAAGAAAACAAGTATAAAATCCCAAGATACCAAACATTTATTCTACTGCTATTAAAAAAAGAAGCCCAAGCTAGCAAAAAGAATGGTACAGCCATTAAGCATTCAATTGTAATGGGACCAATTTTTATAAAAGGGACTCCATTGATTGTAGTGTTTGGAAAAAAGCTTATCATTAACAGGATGAGTGCTCCGATTGTATAAAACATCCATCCCAGTCTCTCTAACTTTCGATAATCAATCATCATCATCCCAAAAGCTGTCGCAATACCAAGAATAACAATGATCATCTTATTGATCAGAAAATGATCCGTATATCCAAGAGAGATTATTGGCAAGAAACCCAACCCCATAGCTGTCACTAATAAAATAATAATCACCCAATCAATCTTTGGCTTATGAAGTTTGTTAAGTTCTTGACCAAGTTTAATTGGACTTCCCATTTGTTCAACTGCCTTGTCTTCAGCAGCTTCCTCGCTTAACCCTTTCTCTATCCACATGTTCTTGGCCTGCTTCAAGTGAAATTTTAATTCATTTTCCACAAGATTCTTTGCTTCCTTTGATCTAATATGATTGGTGACTTCTTTTAAAAAGTGATCTCCTCTTTTGTCCAAATTTGTCTCACTCCTGTGTCAATTCTTTTAATATAAATCGTTTCTTTGTAGAAATTTTTTCTGTTTTTCGCAATATTTTTCTTCCCTTATCATTTAATTGATAATATTTAGCCCCCGAATGATCCCAACTTGATTGGATAAAATGATTATGTTCTAGACGATGTAATAAGGTGTATAAAAAGCCTTCATTTCCTTCGAATTTTTGAATTCCTCTCCCCCGTAATAACTGTATCAATTCGTATCCTGTCTTTTCATAAACGAGAAGTTGTAAGATTGCTAAGAAAGGATCTTCTTCACTTTCATATTGTTTATTGATCTTTTCCAAAACCTGTTTACGATGCTGATCAGAAAAATTCAAATGTTTAAAGGTAGTCTTCTCCATTGATTTTCGTAGTCTTTTTAATCGCTCTTCCATTTGATTATTCCTCCAATCCTTTCTTTAATAGTTCCTTGGCTCTTCTAAGTCTTGTTTTAATAGTGTTTTCCTTCACTTCTATTACCATAGCAATATCTTTGATTGGCAATTCTTCAAAATAAAAGAGATAAATCACTTCCCGATATTTTATGGGTAAGTTCATTACTGCAAAAGCCACCCTATGATCCTCATCATTTTGAATAACTGTCTGTTCAACACTTTCTTTTTGCACCCCAGTATATGTAGATTCATTTTCTGTAACCATTACCTTTTTGTTATACCAACTTTTTATATAATCCTTACAATGATTAATAGCTATTCGCCACAACCATGTTCTCAACTTCGATTTTCCCTTGTATGTATGAAGAGATTTATAACATTTAACAAATATATCTTGGGTTAAGTCCTCAGCAACCTCTTTATTATTTACATATGAATAAACAAGCTGTAAGATCTCTTGTCCATACTTGTTCATTATTTCATCTATTATGGCTTCCTTATCTTCTATTTCAAATATTTCTGCTGTTAATTCATCCACATCCGTTCCTCCTTCCAATTAATTAGACGATGAACTCTATTGAAAAGTTTTTTAAATTTCTTAAAAGAAAAAAGACAGACTGATGTTTGTATATTTTCATGAACATATCTAAGTTTAATGTCTACTGACGAGAGTGAATGAAGGAACTGATGTATCCTAACGGGTAACTTATACCAACTAAACATGACAAAGCCACTTTCTCAATTTCGCGAAAGTGGCTTTGAATCGGCTACTCTTAACTGGACAAAAAAATTAAGGTAAAAGTAGACTAACAACAAAATTTAGGAATAATGCCTAATAATCATAAGTAATCTACCCCAGAAACTTTATACGGAGTAGCGGCCATGATAGCTTTGTCTGGCGATGCCAATGTTTGTAACATCTGGCGAAAAAGATAATCGAACACCTGAGGAAAATGAACTTATTAAACTTCGTAAAGAAAATCAACACCTACTGATGGAGAATGATAGTTTAAAACAAGCCGCACTGATAATAGAACGAAAGTAAATGTGATTTGGAATAAAATCAGGTTGCACAAAAGTATGGTTAAATTTAAATCAATACAGTTAATAGAGGATTGTCAAATCAACGTTCCTAGAAATTCTTAGACAATCTAAAACAATTAAAAACAACTGAGAAAATTAAGTCTGTCCAATTTTTGTGCAATATCAATTGAAGTAAGTATGTGGACCATTCTCATTTATTCATTAATTGAAGTCCGCGCACATAATAAGTGCAAGGAGTTGATGGTGGCTAATAATATCATCAGATATAGTAATTTTTTGATGAGGTTCTTCTTCAAAATATACCGTTTGGTTACATCATGCCACCCGTAAGATGGGAGTGTGTAAGATCGATAATGTTGTGTATCAAAAGTGCAGTAAATGCACTACGTTTGTCCTTGCTGGTGTTAGGTGAAACTCCCATCTACTTATGGTAATGTACATCTTTATAATGTTCTTTTGCGTCCTCTACATTGTGATATAACACTTGGAGAGCACGTATTTTTCTTTTCTGTTCTTCTGTAAGATTATCTAACCTATCTTGTGGAAGCGCATCAAGAAGGATTTCAATGACATCCATCATTTTCCCAATTTGTTTTCCATAACTTCCAACTCTTCTTAAAACGTATTCCTCAATTTCATGATCATCGTAGTTATTATTAATAGTGAAGTTAAAAAATCTAGACCAGTTTGTTACAGGATCAATCATAAAATACTGAAAGGGAGAACCTATCATATTTAACGCCTCCATTTTTACGAAAT
>NZ_CAMLDX010000007.1 GCF_946478885.1 uncultured Bacillus sp.
GGATCTCTAATATTCCTTGAGATCCCTTCCTTTTTCCGCTACTATGCCTATTGATTTTCCTCGTTCTTTTTTGGTTCGTCTGGTGACTGGCGACATGAATTCTTCAGCTGTTTCTATGCTTGTATTGGTCCTAAGCTGCTCTAGAAGATAAGCAGTTCTTCCTTTGGTCTCCTTTCGTGTAACAAGTCCAGCTTTCCTCCGTGCCAGCACTGCCCAATACATCAACCAGCAAAATCTGGCCGGCTGCCAGGCACCTACTCTTAAGCTTAACAGCCGTCGGTGGTTCCTTTTCTATGTTCGGCTACACATAATTACATTCAATCGATAATATATTAATTTTAATCTACTATTATTCTTTATCATCAATAAGGAAAAATAGCTTTTCAAATAATGGAGATAAAATTTTACAATTTTGTGAATTATGGTATAATATTAATAATTCTTATAAGTTAAGTCGGTTTTTTGTTTCAAAAAATCGATCCTGATACATGATTAAATTTTGTTTAAAAAGAAAGGAAGGGATAGTTGTGGTTGATATTTTATTAAAAAATATAAATGAAACAATTTTAAATGACTACGATGCAGTAGTTAGCTGGCGAAGATACATGCACCAATATCCCGAATTATCCTTTAGAGAGGAAAAGACAGCCTTATACATTCAGGAAAAGCTGTTGAGTTTTGGGCTTGAAGTCAAAACCAATGTAGGCGGTCACGGATTAATCGGTATCTTACAAGGGAGACAGGCAGGTCAAACCATCGCTTTACGGGCTGACTTCGATGCCTTGCCCATTCATGATGAAAAAGCAGTATCCTATAAATCAAAAACTCCGGGCGTCATGCACGCATGTGGTCATGACGGACATACCGCAGCCTTATTAGGAACCGCGAAGGTCTTAAGCCGCTTCCGCGATAAAATAAAAGGAAAAGTAATTTTTATTTTTCAGCCCGCTGAAGAAACACCTCCCGGCGGAGCCAGAAATATGATCGAAAACGGAGTCCTCGATGAAGTCGATTATGTTTTCGGGGCCCATCTAGATTCGCAAAATCCGCTTGGTACTATTTCGGTCGGAGAAGGGTTTCAAATGGCAGCTGTCGATAAATTTTCGATTCATATTCAAGGAAAAGGGGGGCACGGTGCTCGGCCGCAGGATTCCATAGATTCCGTTGTCATAGGCAGTGAAATCGTCCATGCCCTGCAGAAGATAGTCAGTCGGGGAGTCAATCCCTTGAAATCCGCGGTTGTCACAGTTGGTGTTTTCCAATCGGGCAGCGCCTTTAATGTCATCGCAGATAAGGCCCTACTCGAAGGAACGGTTCGTACCTTCGACAGAGATATCCGTTGGAATGTGGAGCGGCAATTCCGTACGATTCTTGACGGCATTACTTCTGCGTTCGGAGCCACCTATTTCCTTGAATATTTAAACGGCTATCCGGCTTTATATAATCATCCGGCAGAAACAAAAATAGTGAAAAACTTGCTAAGCGAAGAATTCAGCACAGATAATATTATAGCCATGGAACCATCAATGGGAGCAGAGGATTTTTCCTTCTACTTGCTTGAAAAACCAGGAACTTATTTCAAAGTAGGTTCACAAACCGGTCCAGAAACAAGCTACCCTCATCATCATCCGAAATTTGATTTTGATGAGAAGGCCTTGTTAAATTTGGAAAGAGCCTTTATTAAAATTGTCTCTCATTATTTAATGTAACAAAAAAAAACGGTCGTCGGCGATAGCCTGACAACCGTTTTTTTAATTAGGCAGGATATTTTTCAGCAATCGTTTCTTTCAGTTGTTTCCTTGCCCGGTACAATCTAGTTTTGACGGTCGCTGATTTCAGTTGGAGAATATTTGCAATTTCAGTCTCCTTCAAACCGTACTCCCATTTTAAAAGCAGTACTGACTGATAAGCTTCCGATAACCGGTTAATCGACCGATTTAATTCTTCTTTAAATAGTTTGATTTCTACCTCAGATGCTGTATCTACCGTTTTCCCGGACTCCTGATAGAAAAGATTGATGAGGGATAAATCCGCCACCCAGTTACGGCGCTTATCAGCCCGCTGAAAATCAATTGCCGTCCGGACTGTAATCGCATTTAACCAGGCTCCAACTTTTTTCGTATCCTCTATTGTATCTATTTTTTTATAGGCCTTAATAAATGACTCCTGAACCACATCTTCCGCTTCGTACCAATCTCTGACAACGGTGTAAGCCAAATACGTCAAACGCTTTGCATTCGTCAAATATATCTGATTAAAATCAACCATGCGGTTCTCCCCCTCCTTATCAGGAAATAAACCCTTTATTATTTTTGAAAATGCTTCTTCACAAATTCAGGTGCATGCCTTTCATCCATGTATACAACATTATACTGATCGCTTCCACCGTAATGAACAACCGCTATATAACGATATTTTCTAAGCCATCCTGTAGAGCTGGTCAGCATTGCACCAATCTGTTCCTCATCCTTTATTTCCAGCACATCTGAACGTTTTTCGATCGCTGCAGCAATCTCATCGGCCCCCATCTCTGTATAGCCTTTTTCCTCAACAATCTGTATAGAGTCCACATCGGTCGGCATGAATCTTGTCTTCTCAAGCATGCCCCGTTCTTCCAACCAGCGGGCACTTCCTTTGTAGGTAGGCTTTAATGTTAAATAAGTGATATGCTCCTGATCCATGAACAATTCAACGGATATACCATAATCCTGATAATATACACTGTCTTCATAACTCTCCGCTAATACATCCTCCCGGTAGATGTTCATAAATTCTTGAATTTCATCCTCATTTCGAATCGTAGCATTACGGGGAATCGGAGAATGTACTGAAATTAATAGGTAATCCACATCAGCTGCATCAAGATGGAAGATTTCATTGGAAGCACGCTTATATTCTTCTGTTTCCTGGAATTGCTTATAATACTTCTCAAATTGTTCTCGATCTACGTTATATTGACGAATCTGCTTCCCGCCATTTTTCAATTGATAATAGAAAAAGACCGTTTCAGCGTACTGATTATTAACTGTCTGAAGATGATCCTTATTCTTTACAATCTGCTGATGAAGGGCACGTACAGCTTTTTTATTGTCTTCTTCACGCAGGGCATCCGGAACAAAATCAGTGCCATAATACGATTGCCTATCTATAAAGGCATAAGGGCTATTCGTAAAGATAACCTCCTCAATTTGCTCTTGATCTGGAATTTTCCTTTCATACAATCCAAATGCCTGAATCCCAAGCATGACCAAAGTAGTGCCAAGCCCGAAAATAAGCAGCCCTTTCACATTGCGGAATACCTTCCATGTTTTCTTTAAGACCATTTCTGCGATATAATATCCGATTACAGCCCCCACTATATACCCAAAGATCAGCCACCCGATCGTCTCCCTGCTACCGAAATACGCTCCACCGAGCAGCATGACACAAAAGGTCACACCATATTTAAAAATACTGCGGAGCTTCGGAAAAGCAATCGCTTCAGAGGCGCTTTCAACTTTTCTCCTTTTATAAAAATAAAGAGACAGTCCGTATAAAATCAGTGTAGCTGCACCGTATATCAGTACTTCATTCCATTGCAAACCGCGTTCATCCACCATCGTAATGATTACTAGCGGAGACAGACTGTCAGCAGTTTTGGCCAAATAATAGCTCCCCGGAAAGCCGAACAATAAATAATTAAGATTAGTTGTCAATAAAAAGGTAATCCCACCCGGGAAAAGGAGGAAAATATATGTTAATATTCCCTGAACGACAGACATTCCTGTCATCATCGCTACAAAGACTCCGGCATTAAAAATGACAAAGTTTAATAGAATTGTCGTTCTGGCCCAAATAAAAATATCCTTTAGTTGAAAAAAGGGACTTAAATCAATGACAGCGTACATGATCAGCATGATCAATGCTATAAGGAGCACTGGTACGAGCAGAGCAACCATACCGCTTATTGTGTAATGGAAATAAATCTTCTCCCTTTTAATCGGCAGGCTATGCAGCATTTCCGCCGCCTGCTTCAACTGCAGAAAGCGGAATAAAAAAATCGCCATTAATACAGGCACCACAATCAGCAAGGGGAGTTGAACATTAATGCCGTAATGGAACAAATACTCTACGGGCTCCGGACGAAAGAGAGCCTTTTTGTAATCGGTGTATTGTCTGAGTACATCCAGCGGCAAAGCAAACAATAGTCCGAGAAAATAGACAAGTGAGATCCAGCCTGCGCTTCGAATCGTCTGCACGATTAATTGCTTATTAAACCATGATGTTTTCGATGGCATAGCCGATATCCCCCATTTCGTAAATAAATATCTCTTCAAGCGTAAGCGGCAGCATATCAAAGATCACTGGATTTGTTTGACGGATGCTTTTCACTATTTCATTCCCATTGCCTCTGACAATATAGAGGTGAACACTTCCCCGTTTTTCAGCATGGAGCACATGTAATTGAGCCAATAAATCCTCCGGAACCCCTGCTTTATACGCCACCTGAACCTTATGGATATCCTCCTTCAGTTCATCTAATTCTTTCTCAAAAATCATCTTTCCGTGATGAATCATCCCGATATGATCACATATATCCTCCACCTCTCTCAGATTATGAGACGACATAAGGATCGTCATATCCCGATCGGCGACATCTTGAATCAACAGGTTTTTCATTCTCTTCCGTACAACCGGATCCAGTCCGTCCATCGGTTCATCCAGAATCAGAATTTGCGGCTTTGCTGACAAAGCCATAATAAAGGCTGCCTGTCTTTGCCAACCTTTTGAAAAGCTATGCAGCTTCTTATTTACATCGAGTTCAAACGATTCGGCTAAATACGTGAATCTCTTCTCACTCCATGTCGGATAGATACTTTTATAGAAATGGGCCATTTGTCTTGTGGTATAATGAGGCCAAAAATAAGGCTGATCAGGTATGTAAAATAACTTTTTCTTCAGGCTGATATTTTCAAATAACGGCTCTCCCTCTATCGTAATACTGCCTTTGTCCTGCTGATAAATTCCGGCAAGGAGTTTAATCAATGTTGTCTTTCCGGCACCATTTGAGCCGATTAAGCCGTAAATGGAACCCTTACGAATCGCTAGGCATATATCTTCAATTGCCATTAATTTATCGAATGATTTACTTACATTCTCCATCTTAATCATTCTGCTCCCCTCCTCCTTTCGATGCATCCAAAGATTGAATGGCCTCAATCAATTCCTCTGCAGTAACACCGAGATATAGGGCCTCCAGCACTAATCTTTCAATTTCCACTTTAATCTCTCTGATCTTTTCTTCATCCTTTGAATAACTGCTTGGATTCACAAAACTTCCCTTCCCCTTTTGGGAATAAATAAATCCCTGGCTTTCAAGTTCCCGATAGGCTTTTTGGATGGTATTCGGATTGATGGTCAATTGTTGTGCCAATGACCTGACAGACGGCAGCTGTTCATCCGGCTTCAACACTTCATTTATGATCAGCTCTTTCAATTTTTCGATGAGTTGTTCATAAATCGGTTTTCTGCTTCTCATATCAAGCTCAAGCATCGTGATCCTCCCATCTATCTTAAAGTGTACTATCTGTATTAACTGTACTATTGTTTGCAATACAGTTAGATTATATCTCTTTCATTGGGAAAATGAAACATTTTTTTTAAACCTTTCTGAACATTTCACCTATCATCATACTCCTGTCTAATACGGAGCCTTTCCGTCTATTTAGGTGAAGGAAGGAAATTTTACTTGACTGTTCTGTCAAACTTTTATAAGATTCTATTAAATAAAAAAAAGCAAGCACAAAATGGGGAGCACCACCGAAAGGGTGTCAGGCCATTTTGTGCTTTTTTTATGGAAATTTTTGGAGGGAAGTGAAAAAGTGAAGATAAATGGCAGTTTAATTGCGTTAAAGGAACCACAGACACTCTATGAATATTTAATGGCGCAAGGATATGATTTAGCATTTGTTGCCGTGGAACGCAATGGGGAAATCGTTCCGAAAGCAGCCTATAGAGATGTTTTGCTGAAAGATGAGGACACGATGGAAATTGTGAGATTTGTCGGAGGAGGTTAAGCATGAATATTATTTTAAATGGAAATGAGCTGAAGACAAACTGCCAAACAGCATTTGCTGTACGCGCAGAGACAGGAAGCCAGTCCGACATTGTGATCTTAAACGGCTTTCAAATTGATAAAGACTGCAAACTTTCAGAACAGGATGTCCTGCATATCATTCGAAAAGGAGTGATGCCGGCTGAGGAAGAACTAGAGAGCATGATGGCGGCACGTCATACCCCTTATGTTCACGAACAGCTGAAAAAAGGCAGGGTTGCCATCGCCGGACTGGGCGGTCTCGGTTCAAATATTGCTGTGATGCTGGCCAGGATTGGTGTTGGACAGTTGCTGTTAGTTGATTTTGATATCGTCGAGCCAAGCAATCTAAACCGGCAAAGCTATTACATAAGCCATTTGGGAATGCCTAAAACAACTGCTTTGAAACAACAAATTGAACAAATCAACCCATTTATTCAAGTAGATACGAGAACGGTGAAAATCACCGAGGATAATGTAACAGAGCTCTTTGCAGGCTATGACATTATTTGTGAGGCATTTGATAAAGCAGACCAAAAATCGATGCTGATCAATGCCGCACTGGAACAGCTTCCTAAAGTAAAAATGGTATCTGGATCCGGAATGGCCGGTTATGACAGCTCTAATTTAATTCAAACAAGAAAATTAATGAACCGTTTATATGTTTGCGGGGATTTAGAAAATGCCGCTGCAATCGGCAGAGGACTGATGGCTCCAAGGGTCAATATCTGCGCCGGACATCAAGCTAATATGATACTCAGGTTATTAATCGGACAAGAAGATATATAAGAGGGGATAATTAAAATGAATGATACATTAAACATTGGCGGACATGAGTTCCACTCAAGATTTATTTTAGGATCAGGCAAGTTTTCTTTAGAAATGATGCAAACGGTAATTGAGCACGGTGAAGCGGAAATCGTAACATTGGCATTGCGCCGAGCCAATACTGGCGGAGAAGAAAATATCTTAAACTATATTCCAAATCAAATCACCCTGCTGCCAAATACATCAGGGGCAAGAAATGCAGAAGAAGCTATTCGTATTGCCCGCCTTTCACGTGAACTGGGCTGCGGTGACTTTGTCAAGCTGGAGGTCATTTCAGACTCCAAATATTTACTTCCAGACAACTATGAAACAGTGAAAGCAACCGAGATCCTTGCCAAAGAAGGATTTATTGTGATGCCTTATATGTATCCCGACCTATACGCTGCAAGAGCGCTTGTGAACGCCGGGGCCGCCGCTGTAATGCCGTTAGGAGCACCGATTGGCAGCAACAAAGGACTTTGTACGAAGGACTTTATCCAAATACTTGTTGATGAAATTGACCTTCCAGTTATCGTTGATGCCGGGATCGGCCGCCCATCGCAAGCATGCGAAGCAATGGAAATGGGTGTGGATGCCATCATGTGCAATACAGCTGTCGCAACAGCAAGCAATACTGCCCTAATGGCCAATGCCTTTAAACAAGCCATTGAAGCAGGCCGTGCTGCTTATCTTGCTGGTTTAGGTAGAATATTAGACTTTCAGGCAGAGGCATCAAGTCCTTTGACTGGATTCTTGGAGGATTGATCTTATGGCCATGAAAAAAACCAATCATATGGAATATCAAGCTGGAATGGAATCCATCGAATCCGATATAATGGAAAAAGTTCTGAGAGCTGTTGAACAATATCATTATGAACAAATTACAGCCAAAGATGTAGAAAAAGCCCTTAGCAAGGATCATCTTTCCCTTGATGATTACGGTGCTATCCTCTCCCCTGCCGCCCAGCCTTACCTGGAAGTCATGGCAAGGAAAGCGACGGAGGAAACTAGAAAGCATTTTGGTAATTCGATTTCTCTCTTTACACCGTTATACATTGCAAACTATTGTGAAAACCAATGTGTATACTGCGGATTTAAAGCAACCAATAAAATTACCCGAGCCACTCTTTCGTTACAAGAAACGGAGGATGAAATGAAGGCCATTGCGGAAACCGGTCTAGAAGAAATCTTAATCCTGACTGGCGAATCCCGTCATAAATCCAATGTTGAATATATTGGAGAAACGATAAAATTAGCAACAAAATACTTTTCAACAATCGGAATTGAAATCTATCCCTTAAATACGGATGAATATGCCTTCCTGCACAGCTGCGGAGCAGACTTTGTCTCCGTTTATCAGGAAACCTATAATACCGAGAAATATGAACAGGTTCATTTATGGGGATCCAAGCGGGTTTTTCCATACCGTTTTCACGCTCAGGAACGAGCAATATTAGGCGGAATGCGCGGAGTTTCTTTCGGGGCATTATTGGGGCTGGATGACTTCCGAAAGGATGCCTTTGCTGCCGGATTGCATGCCTTCTTCATCCAGCAAAAATATCCGCATGCCGAAATCGGATTCTCTGTCCCACGACTGCGCCCTTATATTAATAATGCAAAAAATAATCCAAAGGATGTTCATGAAACACAGCTGCTGCAGGTCATGCTTGCCTACCGTTTGTTAATGCCCTTTGCCGGGATGACGATTTCGACTAGGGAACGACCTGGATTTCGCGATCAAGTGGTTGGAATGGTTGCTAACAAAACATCTGCCGGCGTAAATGTAGGTGTCGGCGGTCATGATGAAGAACAGAAGGGCGACCAACAATTTGTTATCTCAGATGAACGTTCAGTTGAAGAGATTTATCAAATGATTGTGAAGAAAGGCCTTCAGCCTGTCTATACAGACTATATCAGGGTGTAGGAGGTTCATATGCTCATCTGTGTAACCAATCGTCAGCTTTGCCGTGATGATTTTCTCCAGCGAATCGATCGGATAGCAGCAGGAAATCCCCATGCCATTATGCTGCGGGAAAAGGATTTAACCGCAGCAGAATATGAAGACCTAGCGGCGCAAGTTAAAGAGATTTGCCGGATTCATCAGGTCCGGCTTCTAATCAATCAACAGCTTTCTGCAGCCGTATCCTTACAGATGCCCTATATTCATTTATCAATGGAAAATTTACGTAAATACCAAAATGAACTGCATGCCTTCAAGCAAATAGGGGCCTCCGTGCATTCATTGGAGGAAGCCCTTGAGGCACAGGAACTCGGGGCCTCCTATTTAATCGCCGGACACATCTTTGAGACGAACAGCAAAAAAGGGATTCCTCCAAAGGGCATCTTCTTTCTGCGGGAGGTTTGCCACCATACATCTGTTCCCGTTTTCGCTATTGGCGGCATCACACGCGAAAGAGCCAGAGATGCCGCAAAGGCAGGAGCAGAAGGGGTATGCATTATGTCTGAGGCAATGACGACCAGTCAACCGTCAGATCTGGCAAACCAATATACAATAAACTATTAACAGTCTGTATCATGTCCCTTATTCACTGTATATTTTTTTCAAGGCGTTCCCTTTCCCATCTTGAGTAAGGGGACGCTTTTTGTTTATGCTGTAACAGCATATCTCCCTGGTGGTTTTTTGTGATGTATACTATACCTTAGAAAAAAGCAGGGAATCCATATAGCTGAAATGATGATGGGATATAACCCCTTCCTACCCAGTTATATATACCTGCTAGTTTCTAAATTTAGCAAAAGGGTAAAGTTATTTATAATTTTTCATTAGGAGGGTAAAATAAAAGATGTTGTTATCCCGCCATAACATATGGCAACAACATCCTAAATCGTTGGAAACGATGATTTAATTTTTTCTAGGTACTGCTTCTCAGTCAAAATGAACTGGAGGTCTATGTCCATATCATCTTTCATCTCACATTGCCATTATTTTACAACCTTTAAATGGGCGCGTCTTCTTTTATTGTCCAATTCACAGCATACTGTAAAGGCTAAGGATAGAATCGTAAAGGCAAAAATGACGAAAGCGATTACAAAGGAAAGATTTAAGCTAACTACGTAAAAACTCATTAATAATAACAAAGAAACATATAAATAACGGTTCATTTCTGACACCTCTTTCAAATTTGAATATTTTTTGTCCTAAATATGTACAAAATGTGAACTTTATTTGAATTCATTGTATTCCTGTATGTACTGAAAGTAAAGAACATTTACATCCTACTTTTCTATCAATTTTACCTGTTCTTTATGAAATTTGGAGAATCCTTCATCATCGGGAAAAAGGAAGATGCTGCTAAACTGGACAAATAATTTGTGTTTTTTCTGTGAATAAAAAAAGGTCTAGAAACAAGGAGTTTATTCTCCTTGTTTCTAGGCCTTTCATTATGCCCATTTTTGTAAATTTTTGCATAGCTGTTGATAGGCTTCTGATTCCTGTTGCTGCCCTAATTCATGATAGGCCTTTGACAGCCATTGTAAAGGTTTTGTCTCAGATGGATACAACTCCATTTCCCAGCTGAAGCATTCAATTGCTTTATTAAATTGGCGAAATTCAAAATAAAATTCTCCTAGAGTCTGCATATCGTCGAGTGAATGACTGAGTTTTTCCATTGTCTCAATTTTTGCATATATTGGCAGAGCTTCTGCCTGTTGTTTAAAGGCTTTAAGCCACTCCATAATAAACGGAAGTTCATATGTCTTAAGAAGGGAAATAATTGCTTGCTTAAATAGATCCTCGGCTTTTTTCGGAAACAGATCCATAATCTTTTTCAAAATTTTCTTAAGCAGCTCCGGCTCCAGTAAAGAGGCTTCCGTCTCATGAAGTTCCAGCATATTGCCCAATATCTGCAATTGGGAATGGCTAAGCTCAATCTCCTGTTCACACAGCAACACAAGAAGTTTTACGGTATCATTCGTTTTAATATATTGATTCACTAAATCGTGTTTAATCGGAAGAAAGGAAGGATATTTCTCGGTAAGCTGTTCCAAAATAAATATCGAATCTTCTTCATTAAAATGCTTTTCAAGCAAAGAAGTCAAATAGCGGTATTTATCAATAGAGAGAGCTAGTTTGTGATTTGAAAGGAACAAGGCGAGTAAGTCCAACCAGCGGGATTTCTGTTCTAGAAAAGCGGTCAAAAGCTGAAAATACTGTTCATCCTCTCTTCCCGCATAGAATAATTTTTCTGCAAAAATAGGATCAGCATTCAGAATCTTCGGGGCCACTTCCTTGTACATGACAGCATATTTATGAAAATAAACGTCATTGGCAAGCGATTTAACCAAGCTTTGTTTCGGCGCAAAATCCAGGAGAATACGAAAAATTTGATAGGCTGAAGTCAGCTGTCCATTTCGACGATATTCATAATAATGGGCAAGAATAGCCTCAAACAATTGCTTTTTTGGAAAAAATGATTCAAATAGGGTGAGGATGTAGGCTTGTTCCGACGGGGAGTAATTCAGCTTCAATTTATTTAATAGGTGCTGCAGGCTCAAAATTTGAAGGTCACGATGAGTGGATTGAAGTTTATTGATCAATGGATGGGGGGCCTCGAAAACCATTCCTTCCTTAAAAGCCTGCTCAATATATGACCGGAGTTTAATCCTTCTGCCTTTCACAGCTGTCAGGAAGCGGTATTCATAAAAGAACAAATAATAAACTTCTTGATGTTCACTAATCGCTTCAATGATTTCGCCTTTTAAATAAAACAAGATTCTTTCCGGCTTTAATGAAATTGGTTTGCGACGCTCATTAAGGATAATTTGATTTTGTGTCATGTGTAATCCCTCCCCTGTTTATTATCACTATACCATAGTTTGTTAATATGGAACATGGAGTTCGGACACATGAAAAAAGTATCCGAACTCCATGTTTTTTTATCCAAATCATCAACTTCCCAGGATTTTCATAAATTCTTCTCCGGTGATACTCTCCTTTTCTATTAAATACTTCGTGAGTTCATGTAATTTTTCTTTATTTTCTTCCATAATTTGAAGGGCCTTTTGATGACAGTTTTTAATAATAGTTAAAACAACTTCATCTATCTTAGCAGCTGTTTCTGCAGATACAATTAGTGAAGTATCCCCGCCCAAATAGGCATTATTTACGGTCTCCAATGCCATCATATCGAATTTCTCAGTCATACCAAACCGTGTCACCATAGCCCGTGCTATTTTCGTTGCTTGTTCAATATCATTGGATGCTCCTGAAGTGACCGTCTGAAAGATGACTTCCTCTGCTGCACGCCCACCCATAAAGGTAGTAATTTTGTCCAAAGCCTGCTCCTTTGACATTAGAATCATTTCACGCTCATCAACCTGCATCGTATAACCTAATGCACCCGATGTTCTCGGAATGATCGTTATTTTATGGACTGGTGCAGAATGGTTTAGCTTTGCAGCAACCAATGCATGCCCAACTTCATGATAGGAAATGGTCAGTTTATCCTTCATGGAAATTACGGCATTTTTCCTCTGATAACCTGCAATAACTGTTTCTACAGATTCCTCTAAGTCGTTTTGCGTGACCCTATCCCTGCCGAATCGGACTGCACGGAGGGCACCTTCATTAATAATATTGGCCAAATCCGCTCCTGACGCTCCTGAGGTTGCCCGGGCAATCATATTAAAGTCAACATCTTCTGCTAATTTTACCTGATTGGCATGAACTTTCAAAATCGCTTCGCGTCCAGCCAGATCAGGCAGCTCCACCGGTACTCTCCGGTCAAAGCGCCCAGGTCGCAACAAGGCTTTATCAAGCGTTTCTGGTCTGTTGCTTGCTGCAAGAATAACGACACCTTGATCTGCCTCAAATCCATCCATTTCCGTTAACAGCTGGTTTAACGTCTGCTCCCGTTCATCGTTGCCGCCTGCCATTCCCGAATTTCTGCTTTTTCCTATGGCATCGATTTCATCAATAAATACAATACAAGGCGCCTTTTCTTGTGCTTGTTTGAACAAATCTCTCACCCTGGCAGCCCCCATCCCGACAAACATCTCGACAAATTCAGAACCGGATATGGAAAAAAACGGTACCCTCGATTCTCCTGCCACTGCTTTCGCGAGCAATGTTTTTCCGGTTCCTGGAGGCCCCACAAGCAGGGCTCCTTTTGGAATCTTTGCTCCGATTTTTTTGTACTTCTTTGGATTATGCATAAAATCAACAATTTCCTGTAATGCTTCTTTCGCCTCATCCTGCCCGGCAACATCCGTAAAGGTAATACCTGTCTGTGCCTCTACATAAACCTTTGCTTTGCTTTTCCCAAAGGATAGTATATTGTTTCCACCCATCATCCGATTCTGCATCTTTTTCGCAAACCACTGGCCTATCGCTATAAAAATGATTAGCGGCAGAATCCAAGTTAAGACAAAAATTAAAAATAGCGAGTTCTCCCGTGGAATCACTTTAGAAAAGTGAACATTTGCATCATGCAATCTGTCTACCAATTTCGGATCGTCCACCAAGCCGGTTCGATAATAATTTTCCTTCTCATCACCAGCGACAGAATTAAAAAAAATATAATTTTTCTTAATCTCAACCTTCACTACAGCGCCCTCTTCAACCATCGATAAAAAGGTTCCGTAATCTACTTCTTTTACCTGTTTTTGAAAAAAAGCCGGAAATATAAAGATGTTTAATAAGAGAATAGCTAGCAAAATCACACCATAATAATATAAGAATGGCTTCTTGGGCGGTTTTATTTCCTTCATACTGCAGCCTCCGTTTAAATTAAAGCGTCTATGAATGATGATTGCTTTGAAATAATATTGATATAAACTCCTTAATATATCTAAAAAATATCAGTACTCTTTAATATAGTATAATCATTATCATATATAAACAAATTTTTACTTCCATTCTTTAACGGTAGCAAGAGTTTGCTGTCTGTTTTGCTGAGAACATCTGTAAAAGATATTTAGATTGACAGCTATAAGACGGGAACTGTTTGGAAAATGATGGAAAAAGGAGCAGACAGAATGCAAAAAGGGACAGCTTCCTCTTCCACAAGAAAAACCGTCCCTTTATATTAATTCCATTCAAGAACATTGATATTAAATATATTCAACAAGCTGATAATAATCATGATAGATAATCCCCAAGCTAACAAAGGACGCTTATGATGAATCGGCAACATCGTAAACAGAACGATATTAAATGCCATTGACCACCACATATTCCACCCATTGTGATGCGAAATATTTCCAACAAGATAAATTCCAATTGTTTCAATTAATCCATACAGGACTGACCATAAAAAAATGTAAAGTATCTGTTTGCTCCTTCTTTCAGGATAATGTGGCAAGAAAATAAGAACGGTAGCAGGATAAGTGGTCATCATCACCCATAAATTAACCAATGTATGGTTCCGACAAATAAAATCCGGATTATAGCTCCAGGTCGGGGTTTGACTGGTAAATAGATTATATAATAAGTCCCCAATAATCATAAAGAGAATAGTTGGATAATATGTTTTGTAATTTTTCCACTCCCCAAATCTCCACAATATAAATAGGCAAAAAAAGCCAAAAATAAAATTCACACGTACCAAGATCCTTCCGAATTGGATAATTTTGGAATATATCCATATTATACCATAACGGACGGATATTCACAAACAGGTTAGGCATCTAGGATTAGATACCATTTTGCATAATTCTAAATTGAATTCAGAAAAATAGTGGATGCCTGACACCTTATAGAACAACTTTTTGTTTACTATTTCCAATATTATTCCAAAAAAACAGTCACCTGTTGCAGTAACTGATCCAAATCGTCAACAAACGGTGAATGACCACAATCGGTTAATTCAATAAAAGCCGCATTGTTGCCGATGTCTTCAATAATTTCTGCTGCCATTTGTTCACTCATAATATAATCACGATCACCGCGAAGAACTAAAACAGGAATGTTGATCTTCTTTGCAAGACGGTTTCCTTTTATCAATCCATTATGCTTGTCACTGATATTAAAAATATTTAACGCGTGATAGACGGCAGCAAGATTTCGTTGCATACACATATCTTCAATATATGCATCATATCTGTTTTTTGCAGGCTGATTTTTTGTGTAAACCAGTATATTCCACATCGTTTTAAGAAAGGGACGGCATTTTGTATCGAAGGCAAACTGTATCGGTATAGTTTTCCCAAGATCCATCTTGATCTCATGATACGTTCTAAGACGGTGATCAAAAATTAGGCGGCCAAACCAGCCTGTTCCATAAAAAGGATATCCTCTCGTTGATACCGATGCCAACAGTACTAACTTCATACAGTATCCGGGATAATCAGCGGCAAACTGCATTCCGACTGCCCCTCCTAATGACCAGCCTACAATGGAAAAATCATGTAAGCCAATCTTCTCGGCAAAGTCCTTAACATCCTCTGAAAAATCTTCAATCGAACGAATTTCCTGATGATAGGATGACCGGCCAAACCCCCTTAAATCAATGGCATATAATTTGTAATCCCGATCCATATTCTCCAAAACCAAGTCCCAATGTCTAGAGGAAGTCATGTTCCCATGTATCAGCAAGACTTTTTTCTTTCCTCCTGCCCGTTCCTGGTATGCGATCGTTTCCCCGTTTGGCAGTTCAACCATTTTATACTGCACATTGGTTAAAGTCATTCACATCTTCCTTCCCTCACGAAAAGCCGTTTTACCTTTTTAAGGCAAACCTATTCCTGCGGAAACCCCCAACTGTGCCTATATTTGTTTTTTGCATATACTCCATTCTATGCACCATCCTGCGTATTCTTTATTTTTTTGATAAAATTGTGAAAGGAATTTACAACTCCCCACTCTTTGGAAATGAGAAGTGTTCTAGTTACTTGACTATAATAGAAAAAGGATTTAAATTATGAAAGCCAATATCAATAATCAACATAACCAACAATAAGGCAAGGAGTTAAAAAATGCTTAAAATTCTGAAAAACTTATCGGGTTATAAGTGGATGATTTTATTTGTCTGTATACTTGTCTTTGTTCAAACGATGGCCGATCTCTTTTTACCTACCTTAATGTCAGATATCATTGATAAAGGGGTTATAGCAGGAGATATTCCATACATTTGGAAGATTGGCAGTTTGATGCTGCTAATCGCAGCAATAGGAGCTACCTCCGCAATTTTTGCCAGCTACTATTCTGCAAAATCGGCAATGGGGCTTGGACGTGATCTTAGGAGAAAGGTATTTATTCATGTTGAACAGTTTTCCCTGCAGGAATTTAATGATGTAGGTACTTCATCGCTCATTACCAGGACTACCAATGATATTACACAAATTCAACAGGTTGTCATTATGATGCTTCGTATGGTTATCAGTGCCCCTATTATGCTGATTGGGGGAATCATCATGGCTGTGTCAAAGGATGCCAAATTATCTCTCATCTTGATCGTAACCATGCCATTGCTGATTGCATCCATTCTTATTATTTTTTACAAAGGAATGCCTTTGTTTCAACTTGTTCAGAAACGACTGGATCGATTAAATCTTGTATTGCGGGAAAATCTCACCGGTATCCGTGTTATTCGTGCCTTTAACCAGGAAAGCCATGAGAAGTCCCGCCTGAAACAAGCGAATAAGGAATTAACGGACGTCTCCATTCGAGTCAATAAGATTATGGCCTTTATGATGCCGCTCATGATGCTGATCATGAACCTGACTGTTGTGGGAATCATTTGGTTTGGAGGCATTCGTATTGACAGCGGAAATATGCAGGTCGGCGACTTAATGGCTTTTATTCAGTACGTGATGCAAATTATGTTTGCCCTCGTCATGGCATCCATCATGTTTGTTATGATTCCTCGGGCTTCAGTATCGGCAAAAAGGATTAACGAAGTATTAGCAATGAAACCTTCCTTCTCTGATGACGGAACGCAAAAGGCTGACTTGGTAAAAGGAACACTGGAGTTTGATCATGTTTCATTCAGCTATCCGGGAGCAGAGGAACCGGCTTTATCAGACATAAGCTTTAAAACCGGACCTGGTGAAGTAACAGCTATTATTGGCGGTACCGGTTCCGGAAAATCGACTCTTGTTCATTTAATTCCGCGCTTTTATGAAGTCTCAGACGGTATCATCCGTCTTAATGGAATAGATATACGCTCTGCATCACAGAGTGAGATCCGCTCCAAAATCGGATTGGTTCCGCAAAAGGCCATACTTTTTACTGGAACCATTGCCGATAATATTCGCTTTGGAAAGCAGGACTCATCACTTGACGAGATTGAATATGCAGCACAGGTAGCACAGGCACATGATTTCATCAGTAAAATGAAGGATGGTTATGACTCCGAAATTGAACAAGGAGGTTCAAATGTTTCGGGCGGACAGAAGCAGCGTCTAGCCATAGCAAGAGCATTAGTCCGCAAACCGGATATCTATATCTTTGACGATAGCTTTTCTGCCCTCGATTACAAGACAGATGCCAAGCTTCGGGCAGCCTTAAAGGAAGAAACAAGGGATGCTGCAGTATTAATCGTAGCCCAACGTGTCAGTACTGTCATCAATGCTGACCAGATCATCGTATTAGATAACGGAAAAATGTCCGGTATCGGCACACATCAGGAACTGCTAGAGACCAATGAGGTCTACCGTGAAATCGTTGAATCACAACTGTCAGGGGAGGAGATTGCATGAGCCGACCAAAGCAGCATACTCAGCACGGAGGACATCCCGGCGGACTGGGACGCGGTCCAAAGGGCAGTATGATGATAGGAAAAAAAGCAAAAGACTTTAAGGGAACATTGAGACGCCTTTTGCGTTACTTGAAACCACGGCGCCATTATCTGGTTGCTGTTTTCTTTGCCGCCATTTTAAGTACAGTGTTTTCTATCGTCGGGCCAAAGCTGACAGGGAATGCTATTACTATACTGTTTGAAGGAATTTATGGAAAAATGCAGGGCATTTCCGGAGCGACCGTTGACTTTGCAGAAATCGGAAAGATTCTGCTTCTACTGATAGGGCTATATATCCTTAGCAGTCTGTTTACTTATATTCAGCAATACTTAATGTCCGGTGTTGCTCAAAATACCGTTTTCGATCTTCGTGAGGATGTCAATCAAAAGCTGGAAAAGCTACCGTTAAAGTATTTTGACGGGCATACAAACGGAGAAACATTAAGCCGGGTAACGAACGATATTGATACCATCGGAACGACGCTGCAGCAAAGCTTGACCCAGTTTATTACATCCATTGTCACGATCGTTGGGATTACGATTATGATGCTTTCTATCAGTCCGATACTTACATTAATTACAATACTCAGTCTGCCTTTCTCTTTATTTGTCATACAGCCTATATTGAAAAGATCGCAAAAACATTTTTCCTTACAACAAAAGACACTTGGGCAGTTAAATGGACATATTGAAGAAATGTATACCGGACATCAGGTGGTAAAAGCCTTCGGACATGAAAAAATAGCCGCAGAAGAGTTTGACGAGGTGAACGAGAAGCTATACAGCGCCGGAAGCAAGGCACAGTTTATCTCTGGGATGATCATGCCTCTTATGTTCTTTATTGGAAATATAAGCTATGTGCTCATCTGTATCGCCGGCGGAATTTTGGTCACTAAGAGGGCTATTTCGATCGGTGACATTCAGGCATTTATCACCTATTCGAAGCAGTTTACCCAGCCGATTACACAAACGGCGAATATTGCCAATATCATACAAGCAACCGTTGCCGCAGCCGAGCGGGTCTTCGAACTTCTCGACGAAGAGGAAGAGATAAAAGAAAGCCATGCCTCCGGCTTCTCCAGAGCAAAAGGTGCCGTTGCCTTCGAGCATGTTGACTTTGGCTACGGGGAGGAATTGCTGATCAAGGATATGAATATTGAAGTACAGCCTGGGCAGACCATTGCCATTGTCGGTCCGACCGGGGCCGGGAAAACAACCATGATCAACCTCCTCATGCGTTTTTATGAATTGAAAGGCGGCTGGATCAAGATTGACGGAGTTGATATTCGCGAAATGTCCCGCAGTGATTTACGGAAAAACTTCGGCATGGTGCTACAGGATACCTGGCTTTTTAACGGCAGCATTAAGGAGAATTTAGCATACGGCAAGGACGAGGCAACGGATAAAGAAATCTATGCAGCCGCCCGCACTGCTCATGCCGATCACTTTATTCGCACTCTGCCGGAGGGCTATGAAACGATCTTAAATGAAGAGGCTTCGAATATTTCTCAAGGACAAAAACAGCTGTTGACGATTGCCCGTGCAGTACTGGCTGATCCGCCAATCATGATCCTGGACGAGGCCACTTCCAGTGTTGATACAAGAACCGAAAGCTTTATTCAAAGGGCAATGAACCGCTTGATGGAGGGGCGAACAAGCTTTGTCATTGCCCACCGCTTATCAACCATTAGGGATGCGGATCTCATCCTGGTTATGGATCAGGGAAAAGTGATCGAACAAGGAACTCATGCCGAACTTTTGGCAAAAAACGGCTTTTATGCCGATCTCTACAACAGCCAGTTTGCAGAGCAATCAACCGGTTGAAAACAACAAAAAAAGGGCAACCCCTTGCTTGTGCGGGGAATGCCCTTTTTGTCCATCATTCATCCTCCATATTCACGATCATATCACTTGCCTTCGGTACTTTTTTAATCAACTCAAATTTCTTTAACCAGTCTGTTACCTCTTTCCAGCTTTTCTCATCTTGGGAACCAAATTCACTGCCTTCCTCCTCCATTCTTGGAAGAAGAACCTCAAGGCTTTCCTTTTCCACTTCCTCTATTAATGGAAAGTTGGCTTCATCCTGATTCTTTAACAGAATAGTAATGGCCTCATCAGGATTTTCTTTCATAAATTTATAGCCTTTTTTTGCAGCACGCCAAAATGCCTTGATCGCATCTCTGTCCTTTTCCCAAGTATCATCACTGGTGACAAGCACAATTTCATTATAAGCAGGTACGCCGTAATCGACCGGATTAAAGTAGCGGGTATTGAAACCATTATGCTTTAAAACCGGAACCTCATGGTTAATATATGCTCCTATTACAGCATCTGTATTTCCTGTTACTAAGGCAGAATTCAATTCAAATCCAACATCAATCAAATCCACCTTATTGATGTTTCCTCCATCATGCTCGATCATTGTTTCAAGAATGGCCTCATTTAATGGAATTCCGGGATAACCGACTTTTTTCCCCTCTAAGTCCTTTGGTGAACGAACCGTACTATCCTCAGGCACAAGGAGATGATTCAACGGTGTACGAACGATGGCCGCTACAGATTTCACCGGTAAATTTTCATTTGCCCTCGCCATGATCACATCTGGCTGATAATATAACCCTAATGTTACTTTGCCGGCAGCCGTAAGAGTTAATGGATCAGTCGGATTGGCGGGGAATTGAATATCCACCTTTACCCCTTCATCTTCAAAATACCCCTTTTCCTGTGCAACATAAATATAACTGTGAACGGCATTGGGATACCAATCAAGCATGATACTAACTTCCTTTAAGTCCTTATCCTTCGAATCCGTTGATTTATCATTCCCTTCCTGGGCAGCATCTTTTTCACCGCAGGCAGCAAGCATAAGCAGTAATAATATACTAATACTAATATTTAACCATTTTTTCATTTCTTACTTTCTCCATTTCAAGCAAATTTTTTCCAGCCACGATACGAATAAAAATAAAAGAATTCCTACAATAGACAGCAGGACGATGGGGGCAAAGACAGCGGCGCCGTCAAACTGCGTCATCATCCGGCGGCTGAAATACCCAAGCCCCGCCTGGGCACCAAGCCATTCGCCAATCGCCGCGCCAATCACACTGACAGTAACTGCAACCTTTAGGCCCGAAAAGAAGGATGGCAGGGCAGACGGAACATCCAATTTGAAAAAGATGTCCTTCCGTGATGCACCCATCGTCATCAAAAGCTCCTTTAAATCCTTATTAGATGAACGGAGCCCGTCAAATGTGCTTACCGTCAGCGGGAAAAAGGTAATTAAAAAGGTGACAATCACTTTGCTCCAGATAGAATAACCGAACCACACAACAAAAATCGGAGCTAACGCAATGGTCGGAATAGTCTGTGATGCAATGATCAACGGGTAAAAGGTTTTTTCAGCGATCTTACTCATATTCATCCAGACCGCCAAGCCGGCACCGATAATGATCGAGGCTACCAGACCAATCAATATAATGAGTGAAGTGGCAGGGAGATGCTCAAGCAGCAGCACTGCCTTCAGCTCCCAAAGCTTTGCCAGAATATCGGTCGGAGACGGAAGGACAAAGCTTTTATTATATATCCGTGCGCCAATTTCCCAAATCATGATAAAAATGAATACGAATAAACTGGAATACATATAGGATGTCAACTTCTTCATGCCTTCACCCTCGCACGCAGCTGTTCAATTAAATGTTCCTTTAATTCAACCATCTCGCTCCGGCTTAAGTCCCTGACCGATCGGGTACGTCCAAGAGGAACAACTACCTCCTGAAGTGAAGAAATCGGGTGTTGCGGCAGCACAAAAATGCGATCGGATAAAAACAACGCTTCATCCACATCATGGGTAATAAAGAGGATGGTTTTTTTCCATTTTTCCCATTGCTCCAGGAGCCATTCCTGCATCGATAATCTCGTAATCGCATCAAGGGCGCTGAAAGGCTCGTCCAGAAGCAGGATGTTAGATCCACTCAAAATCGTCCTCAAAAACGAAACCCGCTGTTTCATACCTCCTGACAGATCGCTTGGATATTTATTCTCAACTCCAAATAGCCCAAAATCCTTCAACAATGCCTTAACCCTCTCCTCTGCCTCGGATTTTCTCATTCCTTTTATCTCTAAAGGCAGTACGGCGTTTTCCATAATGGTCCGCCACGGCATCAATAAATCTTGCTGCGGCATATAGCCGACAATCCCCAGCCTGTTCTCCGTTTGTTTCCCGTTGAGAAAAATTCCGCCTTTTGCCGGTTGCTCAAGCCCGGTAATTAAGCGGAATATCGTACTTTTCCCAGAGCCGCTCGGGCCAATGATGCTGACAAATTCACCATCGTTAATGTGAAAGCTCAGTTCGTCTATCATCGGAGTCTTTTGATTTTTTTCAAATTGATAGGTAAAAGTTATCCCTTTGAATTCCAATACCTTACTCATCTGTTGGCCACATTTCCTTTTTATATGCCATATCCCAGAACATGTATTCAAAGCGTGTCGTATTTAAAAAGATTTTTTCAAGCTGGTGCAGTTCCGCTTCGGACTTACCTGCTGCTAGTTTATCCAATAAATCAATACACCACTTAGCCGTCCGACCGAATTCCTCCGAGCTATACATTCTAATCCAATCTCCGTACAATTCATGCTCCATGGCACCTGGGATTTGACTGAGTTCCTTGCCAATTTCCCAATAACTCCACGCACATGGCAAAAGGGCAGCAACAAGCTCAGCAAGAGTGCCGTTTTGCCCTGAATGCAGCATATAATGGGTATATGCCAAGGTAATAGGGGAAGGATCTGCCTGTTCCAGTTCTTCATGCGAAATACCAAAACGGGATGCATACTGGCGGTGCAGTGACATTTCCTCGCTCATCGTCGCATGCAACAAGTCTGAAAATACAGCCATATCCTCCAAGTCATTTGCCTTTACAGCCCCTAAGGCAAAAAGCTTGGCATAATCAACTAAATATAAATAATCCTGAATCATATAGAAGCGGAACTTTTCCGGCTCCAATATACCCTCCCCCATTTCCCGGACAAAGGGATGGGAATGGTTTTTCCGCCAAATGGGCAGCAATTTTTCAAGCAATCTTTCTGAGAATTTCATGATTCTAAGACTCCTTCTAGTAACCTAGCGTTATTTTTTAGTATGACACCACTGATAGATAAATGTTAATAACACTTTCGTATACTGAATCAGTTGTTCTATCGATACTTGTTCATTCACAGCGTGGGCATGACGCAGATGCCCCGGTCCGTAAATTGCCGCAGGAATACCGGCATCACCAAACCAGCCTCCATCTGTGACAGTTGGCGAAACATCTACGACCGCAGCCTCATGTAGCGTGCTTTCGTGCGCGTTCATTAACGTCCGTACAGCTGCATGACCTGCATTTACCTCCAAAGAAGGGAAAATTTCGCCGCGATCCTCAATCATGGAAGAACCGCCCCACTCAAAAATCGGCGGATTTTCTCTCAACCACGGATCAGATTGGGCAACTGCTTGAATATGATTCTCAATTTCCTGTACAATCTGCCCATAGGTTTCATTTGGATAAAAATGAACCGTAATCCAAAGACGGCATTCATCTGCAATAAAGGCTGTATGTCTTCCTCCTTCAATGACGGCAGGATTAATCGTTGTCGAACCTGCCGGACATCCCGGATAGTTCTTCATGATCGACCAATGTCTTTCGAGATCCTGCAACCCTTGAATGATCTTCATCATTTTTTCAATTGCACTAGCGCCAAACAACTTTCCTCCCGCATGAATCATATCTCTACGGGTTCCATCATGGAAGGTTTTATTGCTTTTGACTGTAATCCAGCCGGTAATCACGCCTCCCTGTCCCTGTATATGCAGATCACTTGTATCCACCACAAGAGCAAAATCGGCACGATATCCACGCTTGCAGCATTCCAGTGTCCCAGCCTCTCCAACCTCCTCACCAATGACTGATTGGAAAATCAAGTCTCCCGGAAGCTGGATTTCGGCCTCGTCAAGTAATTGAATAGCAATTAAAGCACCTGCCAAGCCGCCCTTCATATCAGCTGTTCCTCTGCCAATCACAGCTCCGTCCCGAACAATTGGATCGAAGGGAGCGGTTATCCATTCTTCTCCTTCATTAATCTCCGCAACATCTATATGACCATTAATGATTAAACTTTGAAAGTTTTCTGAATCTGCGCCCTTTAATACACCGACTACATTCGGATCTTTCGGATACACCTCCCATTTATCAACCTGAAATTTTTTTTCAGTTAAAAACTCACTGATAAATTGCTGAGCTTCTTCTGTATTACGGGCTGGAGGGGCTGGTGTTTTATAGCGGACAAGATGCTTTAGCATCTCGATTAGCTCTTCCTGACGTTCCTCCACTTGCTTTAACAGGCTTTGTAATTCCTTCTCCATCTGTTTCAATCCTCCCAGCATTAAAAAACCACTTCCTGATTCAAGAAGTGGTTTTATTCCCAAACATTGTTATTTTCATATACCATAGCAACGACTTTAACAACAATGTACCACTTCCCTTCGCTAGCATTATCTAGTGCAGGTTCAAGGGTTAAGACTTACTGTCTTTCTCAGCCTATTAAGCGCCCCTAGTGTTACTAATTATTTAATTATATATATAGTCACATAATTTATACTATAAATCAATAGGTAAGTTCCGTTCTTTCATTACATAATGTTAAATGTATGATCAAGCGGGCCGCTACCTTTGCCAAGGTTTAAATTTGCTTTCAATGCCCCGGATATATAATCTTTAGCTAATTTTACACTTTCCGGAAGACTGAGACCCTTAGCTAAATTGCTGGCAATGGCGGAGGAAAGCGTGCATCCTGTGCCATGGGTATTTGGATTCTGGATTCTTTCGCCGTAGAACCATTTCTTCTCCCCCTGCCAGTAAAGCAAATCATTAGCATCATTTAAACTGTGGCCGCCCTTCATTAAGATGGCTCCGTTATATTCCTTCGCAATAATGACTGCAGCGTTTTCCATATCTTCAACGCTTGTTATTTTTATCCCGCTTAATACCTCTGCTTCCGGAATATTCGGTGTTATGACGGTTGCTAATGGAATCAGCCTTTTGATTAAAGTCCGAGCCGCATCTTCCTCCAAAAGGCGGCTGCCGCTTGTAGATACCATAACGGGATCAACCACTATATTTTTCGCCTTCATTAAAATTAATTTTTCTGCAATCACCTCAATCAGCTTTGCATTGGATACCATCCCAATCTTCACCGCATCCGGATAGATATCATTAAAAATACAATCCAGCTGGTTTTGTAAAAACTCCGGTGTTACATCCATGATGCCGTAAACACCGGTAGTATTTTGCGCAGTCAATGCCGTGATAGCGCTCATTGCGTACAGCTTATGTACCGTTATCGTCTTAATATCAGCCTGAATTCCGGCACCGCCACTGCAATCACTGCCGGCGATTGTCAATACTGTTTTCATGTCTTTATTTCCTCCAAACACTTTTGCTGTCTATACGATGCTTTAACCGCTCCTTGTTAAAGCTCTTTAAACATTTGAAGCAATTCCTGCGCCGCCTGCTCGATATTATCCTGTGCGATTACTGCCGATACAATCGCTAGCCCATCAATTCCAAAATCCTTGAAATTCATGACAGTATTTTTATTAATCCCGCCAATCACCACAATAGGGATCTTCACTTTATGGCGAATTTCCTTTAACTCTTCAAGAGATACCGGTCTCGTATCTTTCTTGGTTGCCGTTGCATACATTGCACCGACACCAAGGTAATCGGCACCATCTTTCTCTGCCTGAACTGCTTCTATTAGATTGGCTGCCGATACACCTAGAAGCTTGTCCGGTCCAATGATCTGCCGGACGACCGAAGCAGGTAGATCACTTTGTCCCACATGAATACCTGCTGCATCAACCGCTAACGCAATATCCACGCGGTCATTGATAATCAGCGGCACATTGTATCGGTCTGTGATTGTCTTTACCTTCAGGGCAGTTTGATAAAATTCAAGGGACGAACAGTTCTTTTCCCGTAGCTGAACAAGCGTACATCCGCCTCTAATTGCTCTTTCTACCGCTTCTTCCAGTGTATTCGTGCTCATCAGACTTCGATCCGTACACAAATAGAGGGTATAGTCAACATTTTTCTTCTTCAAACCTTGCCATCTCCCTGATCGTTTTTTCATCCATATTGCTAAGTGCATCAATGATCGCGATATGGAAGCTTCCAGTTCCAATTTTTCCTGCCTTTTCATAAGCGAGTTCTCCAGCGATCCCCATCGAAGCCACACCTGCTGCTGCCGCAGATAAGTAATTTTTCGAAACTCCTGCATATGCCCCGACCAGTGCACTTGTCATACATCCTGTCCCGGTCACCTTTGCAAGCATTTTATGGCCATTGGCGATTGTCACGACGGCAGTACCATCCGAAATTGTATCGATGGCTCCGGTGATGGCAACCACACATCCAAGCCGTTTAGCAACCGCTTTGGCTACTACAATCGCATCATTTTTTTCATCTGCTTCCGCTGAATCTACTCCCTTTGTGGCAGCCTCCAAGCCGGCAACGAAGGAAACCTCGGATAAATTTCCGCGCAGAATCGAGATTTTTACCTGTTCAACGATCGTTTGAGTCGTTTCATTCCTTAATTTAGATGCACCTGCACCGACTGGATCGAGAATAACTGGAATTCCTCGTTCATTTGCCTTTTTTCCAGCTGCGATCATCGAATCTATCGTCCTTTGATTCAACGTCCCAATATTGATGACCAATGCCTGTGAAATAGAAGTGATATCCGCTGCTTCACCCAGATCATCTGCCATTATTGGAGATGCCCCAATGGCCAGCAAGGAATTGGCCACATCATTTACCGTTACATAATTGGTAATGTTATGTACTAGTGGTACCTGCTTTCTAACAAGAGTTAATAGCTCTGCTGCATGTTGTTTAATACTCATCAATCTTTCCCCTTTCTTGCGTTCTTCCTGATGATTGAAAAAGGGCATACCTGCGTGGATATGCCCTTTTCATACATTCTTTGTATCATTTTAGCTGAATATTCCTACGCCGGTATTATCCGTATCAGGTTAGCGGGTCGAATTCCGTTCGTGTCTTCCTCTCAGCCTAACGCGTTAAGCTCCCCCAATATATGCTTTTTCTCTATTATACTACAATAGTCAGCTTTATACTCTAGAATATGATCGTATCTCGAGCAAACTGACCGGGACTGGATAAGTAACACATCCATGACACCGGATAAAGATCAATTATGGATGCCTGACACCTTATGAGACAGTCCCAATAAGGTAAGCCTAAACATAAGGCTGTCATTGGAGTGAAGGCATCCATGCAAGAAATCATACTTTAATCCATTGTACTCAGCTTCATATTTTCTGCCATTCGAATAACTTCTTCCACAGTTAGATCCGGATTTTCCACAATAATTGAATAACGCAATCCATTCTCATCCCATGTAATGGAGTTAATTTCTTTCCAATACTCCGCTAATTGACCGCGGACCTGATAGTCACTTTCCTTTATCCCGGCATCCTCTCCTTCAGGAGTTTGAAAGACAGAAAGTGTGAAGGCATGGACATCGTTCTTTTGATATTGCAAAGATAATTCAGTTCTATTGATTTCTCCCTTTAGTTCCTGCCATTCTACTTTTTCAAGCTGTACATCCTGCTCGTCAAAAACGAGAAAAGGCTGTCCTAATTTCATTTCGGCATCCTTAAGCGTTCCTGTCTCCAGCTTAAATTCATCCTCCATATTTTTAACTTCTACATCATCCGGCAAGTTAAGAATAAAGGAGTCCTTTTCAAACTTTGGAGAAAATTCGATTTCTTCATAGGCCATTTCTGAACGGGTATCGCCGGAATACACGATGGATTTCAAAATAAACCAGTTTTTTTGATCGATCCAAAACTCCATATCTCCTAAAATGGTATCCTTGGATTTTACTGTTGCCTTTAAGTGATACGTGTCATACCCCAAAATTTTTTCTTCTCCTACCACTTCAATAGTATGTGTATTCTTAATACCCTCGAATAATTTCGTCAACTGTTCCTTTTGGGTTATGGATGAAGGCATCTCAATATCTGAAATATCCATTTGATAGGCTGCCTCGCTTCCTTGTTCATACGAAATCAATTTTTCTCCGTCATTTAAGGCATAGGCAACCGCATTCTTATTGTTCAGATCCGTAGTGATAACCTTTTTCTCACCTTTTTTGTTGACGAATTCTTCAATGACCAATTCTCCTGATTTTTCCTCTCCTTCATACGTTTTCAAAATTGCCTTGCCATGGTAAGCCTCCAATTCCTTTTTTCCTTCTAATACCTGTGATACGATCTCCTCAGCAGAGGCCGTCATTCCCTCGGAACACCCCGCTAATAAAGAAAATGATATTAAGCCGGATATAAATAAATTTCTTATTTTCATGTTATACAGCTTCCTCTCTCAGCCAACAAACGACTAATGTTCCATAGCCTTTTGCTGACCATAATTTTATTTTTCCGCCATGCCGCTCGATTAGTATTTTTGCTACACTCAACCCAAGACCAGAACTGCCCCCTTGTCCCCTTGCTCCTTCTCCCTGAACAAAGGGCTGAAATATGGCCTCTTGTCTTTCCGGTGAAATATAGCTGCCTTCATTTTGAATAAGCAACACTGTTCCGTCTTTTCTCCAATCATCCACTTCCTGATAAAAGAGGGGATAAACCCATTGCGGAAGAGGCTGTTCATGGGATACCGCCCCAAGCCAAATTTGCTCCCCTTCCATTGTATGGCGGATGCCATTTGTCATTAAATTATCCACAATACGCACCATATGCTTTACGCTGACGTCATATCCTGCCTGGATATCTTGCTGAACACGCAGACGAATTTTTTTCCGCATACAAGGCTCCTCATAACCGGACAAAAGCATATCAAAGAACTCATCTCCATCTACCTTAATAAACTCCATATGCTCCTTTGCGGATTGAAGGGCAGTATAGACACTTAAATCCTCAAGCATTTGTTTCATATATGCCAATTTCTCAAAGAGGATGGTTTTATACTCCAATCTCTCCTGTTCAGTGAGTTGTTCCTTTTTTTGAAGCGCTTCGGCATAGGCCTGAATAACGGTTAAAGGAGTTTTTAAATCATGGGTTAGAGAAGCAACGATAAATTCCTTTTCCTCCTGCTGTTTGGCTAGCTCTTTCTGGGATTGTTCAATTTGAGCCTTCATTTGATAGAAATTCATGAGCACCTCACCAATTTCATCCCTTGTCACCACGGTGTTTTCCTGTACAGGATTTCCTGCTGCAAATGCTGTCATTTGTGACCGTAAAAATTGCAGAGGCCTGTTCAACTTACGATTGAGGAGGCGCAAAACAATAACATAAGTGACAATGAAAAAAGCCGAGAAGAGACTTCCAAGAATAAGTGAGGGGTTTTGCACTCCTTCTTTCCACTGCTTCCTGCCAATGATAACTTCGTAAATCCCGATCACTTTTCCCTCACTAAAAACCGCCTTCTTGAACGAATAAGTACGGAATCCTTTTTCCAGTTGATTCAAATGCTCATATAGTTGAGTCCGGGTTGTTGCTGAATAAGAGACGGAGTTAGGATCGTTGAGGGTGGTATACAGCAAAACTCCATCATAACGAAATAAAGAGATTTTTATTGTTTCGTTTGCTACCCTGCTTACAGCCTGATACCGCTCATCTGGCTGAATTTGATAAAGCTGTTGATCCTCTAAAAGAGGCTGCATCTCTGTCAGCTTGTTTGTTATTTCTATATACTCGATAACCTCCTGTCTCTGATCAAAATGACTAATCATGATGTAAAAAGCTATAAGGGCAGCGACAGGCAAAATCATGACAATTAAGTAGCTAATGGTTAACCAGTATTTAATTTTCATGCTTCCGATTCACCGATAAAACGGTATCCGACACCCCAGACTGTCTGAATGTATTTAGCAGACCGCATTTCATCCTTTAGCTTTGTACGAAGACTTTTTATATGCACAGTAACGGTATTATTGCCGTTTAGGTCTTCCTGCTGCCAAATATGCCGATAAAGCTCCTCTTTTGAAAAGGTTTGAAACGGGTTTTTCGCCAAAAGCAGGAGCAGATCCTTTTCCTTTGTCGTTAAAAGCAGCGGCTTATCCTGTAAATAAACCGTTTTTTTGAGAAAATCAATGCGAAGTCCGTGGATATAAGCAGCTTGCGCCTCTTGCTTCTCCTTATGCAAATAGCGACGATATCTTCGTAAATGGGAGCTAATTCTCGCACTCAATTCATCCAAACTGAAAGGTTTGGTTATATAGTCATCAGCTCCTATATCCAAGCCAAGTATTTTACTCTCCTGTTCATTTTTCGCACTAATCATCAGCAACGGTACATCACTGCGGAGCCGAATGGTTTTACAAAGTGTAAAGCCATCCATTTCAGGCATCATAACATCAGCCAATACAAGATCGAAGGAACACTGATTGAAATCCTCCAAACCTTCTTTTCCTGTTGAAGCCCATGTAACCGAATAATTCTGTTTGCGTAAAAAATCGCAGATAATCCGTGCTATTTCATAGTCATCTTCTACTAGCAGTATGGCTTCTCTCTTTCCCATCCCTTATCCCTCTCTTTGTATCTATTATAAAAATAACCAATGGATGATTCAGATAATTTATAAACGGTTAATAAATTCAATATTATCTATTGTAGGTTCAAAATCCGACAAACCGCAATAAAGCATTTTTACAGAAAACAAGGATTCCCCCTTCCCAAGGGAATCCTTGTTTTCTGTAAAAATGAACAACATACTTTTCAAATCGAATCAGCTAAAAAATGCTGTTTTTTAACAAAGTCGACGGTTTCATAAGGTTCCTTGCTTTAGCCATAATCATCCCTTTTCCCTTCTCCTATTTTTTATTTTAATTCCTGCATTCGTTCTTTTAGAATCCAGTTAATATTTGGATGATGCCCTAGGCTATCGCATAAAATAATGGACTTTGTTGTATTTTTTGCTATTCCCCTTATGGTTTTTTTCATTGAAATCAATAATTTCCCCGTAAATAACAGATACGGAATAATATAAATTTCCTCTGCTTCTGACTCCACAGCTTTCTGTAATGCCTTAGAAAAACTAGGAACTGCTCCATGCAAATAACAATCAACTACAGAATGCACTTCTATCTTCTGCCTCACCATCTCAGCAATGGTGCTTAAATCTCTTTTTACATCAGGATCGCTGCTTCCTCTGCCAGCTAGCAAAACGCAGGATGTACCCGGGATATGATCGCATTTTTCATACAGGCGTTCGGCTATAATCTCAATCATCTTTGTATGTACACCGATTGGACGGCCATACTGAACAGTAATATTCGGGGATTTTTTGTTTAATTTTGAGAGTACCTCCGGGATATCCCTTTTTGCATGCGCTGCTGTCAGTAATAAAAGAGGAATCACCTTTATATTCGATGCCCCACGGGAAACACAGCGCTCAAAGGCCTCTTCTATTGATGGAGATGCCCACTCAAGAAACCCATATTCTTGTATTTCCGTTTTGTTATGACTGATACATTCTTTTATGAAAGAAACGGCCTGTTTACGGCCCTCCCGACCTTTGCTGCCGTGACATATATAAAGAATTGCCTCCAATGAGCTGTGCTCCTTTCTGCAGATAATCTGTTTCCCCTATTATCCTATCGGTAAAGCATCTATCATCAAATCAACAAATATTTTCATCGTCACACTTACCGCATTTTTTGTCTGGATATCGTCTATTCTCTTCTTTGCCGCTTAAAAAGGTCGACCCTAATATTAGTATCCCTCCAACCATCTGCTGGACAGTCATACTTTCTCCAAGCAGAACCGCTGCAATCATTACGGCAAAAATTGGATCAATATAGCTTAGTATCGCAATCGTCTGCCCCTTTAACTCCTTAATGGACCCGAAATATAAGTAGTAAGCCAGCCCAGTATGGATCATTCCAAGGATAAGAATGAGTACAATGGATTGTCCATCCAAACCGGAAAAACTGAATGAATCTTTCACGTATACATAAGGTACCAATACAATAGATGCCATCATTAATTGTATTACCGTAATTTCATAGTCTGACATGTTTTTAATAAATTTATTCATTAAAATTACACTGGCATATAAAGTTGCTGCGAGCAGACCATATACTATTCCGACAGTATGATGGTACATGCCGTTCGAGCCGTCTCCATTATTCGCTGTTAAAAATAAACCAATCATTGCGACAATAATACTTCCTGCCTTAACCAGTGTGAGTTTTTCCCTTAAAATGAAGGGAGCTAAGGCCATGACAAGAATCGGAGCAAAGTAATAACTGATCGTCGCATTTGAAATGGTTGTGTAGCGATAGGCTTCGAAGAGAAAAATCCAGTTAAAACCAATCGCTGCTCCTGATAATAGAAGTAAAACCAAGTTCCCTTTAACTCCTTTAAAGGAAAACTTCTTTTTTAGAAGACTTACAGAGAGAAGGAATACACTCCCTATTACTCCCCGCAGGAGAGCAATCTCACTTGATGATAAATCAATATGTTTTACAAATACGCCAATGCTACCAAAAATGAGCATCGCCGTAATTAACTTCGCTTTTCCTTGCACGGCTGCTCCTCCTCTGTATGATGAAACCATTCCTTCCTAAACTAAACGACATACTCCTGCCTATCCTTTGTAACGGGGATAAACTTCAACACCCTATATATTTTGTTCTTTTTATCCTTATTTGGAGATAATCTTTCTCCTACATTCCTGGAACGTATTTTTCTTTATAATACCATTACAAACAAAAAGAAAGGAATAAAAATAGATCGGCCCTTGAAACAGCAAACAGAAAAAAGACCCAACCCGGAAAGGATTGAATCCTTTATCTTTCTTTCCAGCTGTTTCATGTCCACCGAACAGCCTCATTCTTTATGTTAAGTGGTATATTCTTTATTATCATTACTTCTCCAATCCATTCGTTCACACAACGAAGGAATATGGGCAATATGATGCTTTCCATGCCATGCATACAGACCTAATGCAGTTTCTAAAGTCAAAACACCTGATTTCGGATGATAAAAGGTCCGTTGAAAATCTTCATGATTTAATAAAATTAATAATGTATGCCAGCGCTGGTGAAGGGCTTCCATGAATTCAAGGGATAGCTCAATATCCATAATTTGATATTCCTTCAGATTAGCCCATCTATCCTCATAAAATAGATATCCGACCTTTTGGATTTAACTTTTCAACAGAAGGAATCAATCTGCTTCAATTCTTGAACCTCTCATGACTAAAGTCATAAGATTTTTGGGAAGAGAGCATACTTGATTGATAGTGGCATACACTACAAACATCGGTTTCTCTTATTTACCAAGCTATCCCCGTAGTTCCTACAGTTCTTAGTAAAAAATACGCTAAAGCTGACCTTATCACCTGGGAAAATTTGAGGTTTCATCTTCGAAAATAGGCCTAGAAAGCTTATTTTGGCTGAGCTTGTATCCACTCTGTTAAATCATCAATGACATATTCCGGTATATTAGCAGGGATAAAGTATTCATACGGTGTGCTCATTGCCCCTTCACCCTCCGTAAAGAAATGATTGAGCTTCGGGTACAGACGGTATTCCACATTGCTCCGATGGGCAAGCTTCTCCTGCCAAATTGGAATTTCTATTTCGGACACGACTTGATAGTCACGTCCACCTTGAATAATAAGCAGAGGTTCATGCTGTTCCCTTGCCATTTCTGCAGCACGGATATCATTGATTGAATCCCAAAAAACCGGCTGACCGAGCAGGAACCCTTCAGGCGGATTTTCTCCTGAAAAATTCGGATCATTCAGCATTTCAAATTGTCCCTTATTAAATTCATACTCCTCACGTGATAGTTCTCCAAGAGAATAGAAATATTCAAACTGATCTAGAACAACATCCTGAATCGTTCGTGCTGGACCGGCCATTACTATCGCACCAGCAATCTTATTCTTTTTGTCGGCATTGAGGATTTGTGGCACCATCATACCGCCTAAGCTGTGACCCATTACATATATTTGCCGATCATCTATTAATCTCTCTTTTTCTAACACACGCAGGGCTAATAGAGCGTCGTCTGTCGTCTCCTTATCGACTGTGTGGCTTGCATCGGCGATTGTTTTGGCAGCATGTTCAAATGTCCGTTTATTATAGCGGAGCACAGCTACTCCATTTGAAGCTAGACCATGAGCCAGGTCACGGAATGGTTTTAAGGCGTAGGCTGCTTCATCCTGATCCGTAGCTCCTGACCCCTGAACAAGAATAACTGCCGGGAAAGGTCCCTTTCCTTTTGGAATAGTCAACGTTCCAGGCAACTGGAAATCTCCTTTTCCAATCACGACCTCTTTTTCTGTAAAAGAATTCGGATGACTGTACTCTGGCTCTGATGCAGCAGGGCCAAAACCAGTTGCCATATTTAATAGAAAATCATCCACTTTTCCGTTCTTATCCATTCTAATGGTAAACGGCAGCGAAGCATTCTCGAATTGAAGTGCAACATCAATATTTGTATGAACCCGATTCGATCCCTTGACTTCAGCCGTTCCGAAACCATTGAATACACCTAATTGCGGTTCGAATTGCTGGATGATAGACGTCCAGTAGGATTCCAGCCATTGTTGGGAGATAGATTTCCTTAACGTACTTGATACCTGTTTAAGGGCTTGTCCGTAATTCCCCGTCTCCAATTCTGAAACAAATTGAACGGCATTCCGTTCGAAGCGATCCTTTTGTTTTTCCGTGTCTACAATGAATCCTTTTCCTGCTTTCAAGTCCTGCTGCTTCGAGCTGCTGGATAAAGCAGAAATTGTAACAGGATTTGCAGAACTAAACCCCCAGCTTCCCTCCATTTGATATACTAGTGGATCTACTGTCTCTGAATTTTGAATCAGTTCCTGTGCATACGCGCCATTCGGCAGACTTAAGGAAAAAATCATCCCCGTAGCTAGTAGCCTTTTCTTTATTGGATGCTTCAAAAGAATTCCTCCTCTAAAAATTGATTTCTATGAAAAAGTATACGATATACATAGAGGATAAGTTTTGAAATTCCAAATATTGCAAAAATAATACGCAGAAAAGAGACAAAAGTCGCTTTTTGTCTCTTTTCGTTTCTTTTCTCGGGATTTTTCACTATATCCAAAGGGTTTTTCGCGTATCACATTACCTCTGAAGTCGGGGTAGGCTTTGGATGCCCGTTTTTATATTGCTCATCAATGATAGTCCTGATTTCTTTAGTTTCCTTTCCATGATTATATTCTTGAATAGATTGAGCTGCGATATCCTGGCAGGTGCCGCATTTGGTTCCATGGTCATCCCAAACAATCGCTCCGTTCTCTTTATCCTCATAAACAAAACAATCATAATTATCCTGATGCCCGGCAGAATCGGCACAGCCACAGTAACACGGAATACTTTCAAGCAATTCTTTATGACTTGCTGCAGCTACGTAAATCAATTGCATTTCCTCAGGTTTCTCTTTTAAAAAGTCCGGAAGCGCATTGACATTTCGAGTTTCTTCCCGAATATCAGATATTGCATATTCTTGCTTATCAGAATCATGTTCATTTTCCCTTTGGGCATCCTGTCCAGCACAAGCGGATAATATAAGTAATGAAATCATACTAATCGACAATCGTTTAAATTCTATTTTCACACTGCACCTCTATTAATCGTAATAAGCCTAAATAAGTATATTTACATATTAGCAGAATCCATTTTTTTGCGCAAAAAACCTTCCAAATAGAAGGCTGCGATTTTATGTAAAAGACCACGTATAGGGTCCGTCTAGTTCCGGATGACTCATAAGGCGAATCAATTGAGGACTGCACCGGATGATTACATAGTTTGGATCATCGGGACCAGTTAAATATTTCAAAAAGTTATCATGCCAGAAACGATCCTTTAATTCCTTCTCATCATGAATCGTGGCATTTGCCACAATATCTAAGTACGGCTTTGGCCTTCCTCCACCCTCAAAGCCAAGTAAAATATGAACCTTGGGATTGTTCAAAATATCCCGGACCTTTTCTGTCTTCCTACTGGTAATAGTATAGAGAATACACTCATCATTGCGGAAGATCATATAACGAGCAAAAGGCTGATCTCCCTTCATCGTACATAAAGTACCAACACGATAATCATTAAGTATCCTTAAGATTTCCTCTTTAATCTTCTGCTGCTCCATGCTTATCCCTGCCTTCACCTTCACTATTAGTCCGTCCTACCATTTCTATTATAGCAATTTACATGCTGCCATGACCAAATGGAACATAAGAGAATTTACAAACTTGGCTAAGAAGCAGAAGAGATGAGTCGGGAAGAAGACTATTCCTGCTTCTTTAAAAAACGGCCACTTAAGCCTTCAACAGAAGCATTCCGAATCAATCGGAACTTTCCTAACGATAAGCTCGTTTTTCAAAATAACTTAATGATCCCTGTTTACCAAATAAGCCAACAAATGCTTCAGAAAAGCAGTATTACGCGGTACCTCCAGCAGCGCTTCCAGAGCCAGACAGTAATGATCCCACATTGCCATCTTGGCTCCATCAGTACCGAGGATGGACACAAAGGTGGAGCGCTCGTTCTCAGCATCTATGCCGATTGGTTTTCCAATCAAAGCCGGTTCTCCTTCCACGTCAAGAAGATCATCCTTGATCTGAAAGGCAATCCCGGCATGACGGGCAAATTTTTTTAACGCTGCCATTTCCTCTTCTGCGGCATGGGCGATAATTGCCGGCATAACTAGAGAAGCCTCGAAGGCGATCCCGGTTTTGTAAAAGCACATTGTATTCAGTTCTTTTAGAGTCAGACATTTTTCCTTTGAACCCAAATCCATCGCCTGTCCCATGCACATATCCATTGTCACCTGGGAAGAATATTGAATTAACCGCAGTACAGCGTTCGCATCAAATCCTTTAAGTGAAGCCAATTCCTTAACAGCCCTTTGTGTTAAAAAAAGACCTGTCAGTTCAGCGGCTGCGGGATCATATACCTGGTGCAGGGTTTGACGTCCCCTGCGAACCGGAGCATTATCCTGTGATGGCAAATCATCGAATATCAGGGATGCTGTATGCATGTATTCCAGCGCCCGCAGCATCGGAACAATGGCGGAACGGCTCAGACTATATTCATCCACACCCATTACCCAAGTGATAATAGGGCGCAGCCTTTTTCCATCCCCCTCAAGACTGTAATTTGCCGCATCAATAATTGGTCCTTGTATTAATAACTCGTTTCCGATTTTTTCAATAGGTAGCTTATTATTAATCTCCTTGCGTACATTTTCAATATTAGTTAAAAATTCCTCGCGTTCCTTCGCTTCTTTTTTTAGAGTCGATAGGACATGATCCCGAAGCAATTTATCAAAAAAATCAACATCATCCGCCTTGCGGACAAGATACTGGATCGTACGGTTGAAGGCTGAGATTCCTGAAGTGAACAGACCCATCATCTCATTGTATTGCTTTGCTCCTATTCGTACTTTAAACCGTTTGAGGCCGTTTATGGCCCGATCGAGGATCACCTCTTTTGTTTTCACATCCGAATGATATACATCGTGAATTAAATAAGAGATCACAGCCCAGTATAGTTCAAAAGGATTGATTAAATCAGGGCGCAAATCACGATATTTCATATAATACGTATAAGGGGTGACCACACCATTCCTCAGATCGTCATACATATCGGCAAAATCATCGGCCAGCTGATTATAGATACCATAATAAAATGTTCGATTTTCAAAGCCCACATCCTCAGGAGCACTGATGACAGAACGTACAATCAAACGTGACGAGGAGGATTTTAAAATAACCGGTAGGTAAAGCTCCTCGTTGGTATACCCCGCATATGACAGCCTCTTATTTCGATCCGTTTCCTGAGACTGAAAAAATACATAAGCCTGCATGAAAAAAGATTCAATAGTTTCCGGACGCTGATTAGACTTGATATATTCAAAGGCTTCCCGCAGTTCGCCATGAATAAATTGAATCAACTCGCCATGCTCTCCGTCCCACTTTCCTAATTCCGGAACGCTTCCCGTAATCAGAGTGGTTCGTATCAAATCAGAATATTGCCCTTTTTCAGCAGCAGATAAAACGTCTGAATCAAGCAGATCATCAATAAAGGGATAGGTCAACCCATAAGAATAACCCAGTCTTACTGCATGATCCAATCTCTTGGAGCGTTCCACAGACGGTAGGTTATCGTTCATCGCTTCTAGCTCATGAAGAACCACTCCGCCAATGATTTTGATTAGCTTTCGTTTTGCCTGCTCTGCATCCATTCCTTCAGGAATATGAGATGCTGCTGTCGTAATTTTATTATGCAACCAAATGACAGCCGCTTCAATCCCTTCCTTCTTTCCCCACAGGTACATCCCGGCCGTGCTGAACCACTCTGGCTTTCTCTCTCTTTCTGAGGTTGTTCCGATGAGTTCATGCTTTAGCCCTTTCGTAAAACGTCGAATACTTGCTTGTGTTTCAGGTGAATTCAAGTCTTTTCCCAAATCCCGCATAAAGATATAGGACAGACTACGATCCAAATAATGATCCAGCTTGCCAGTATAATTCAGCCATTGAATATAATTTTGATACCCTCGTGATTCCGGTGTCCCCTTGCCGGTTGAAAAGAAAGACAAAAATGAATGATGAATATGATTCTGCTTCCAGACCTGAAAATCTTTTAACAGAACTGGGATATAGCTTTTTTTCTCCACCTGCACCTGCAATGATTGAAAGTAACAGGCAGCCCTTTGCTCTGCCAACTTATAACATGCATCTTCATTTTTTATTAATTCATCACACATCTACACATTACCTCAGCTTAAGTTTTCTAATCAAAATCTACACGTTTTGCAAAGCAATATTCGTGCTTAATATGAACCTTTCTCTTTCTTTTAGACTAACAAAAGATGAGGATATAATCCAAAGATAACCCTTTTACTGTCAACAAAGTAACATGGTACTCATTTCCTAATTAAATTACTCTAAATAAGAATCTCCTTCAAAACCGATCTTTGAAGAAAAATACACATCATTTTTTTCGTTTTCTCATTAAAATTGTGGCAAACGGAAAGAATTGATCAAGAAGACAGTGGGCAGTAGTTGTTTGTCATGCTAAAAATCCTTTACGAGCGGGATAATTGATTTTTTAGTCAATCGACTTGATTGCATGAAAACAATCGTTAATAATAATCAAATCAGACTCTTCTTTTAAAAAGGAGGCACAACGATGTACCAATTAACAAAAAAACAGGCACAGCAGATTGTAAATAAAATGATGAAGGATATTCCTTACAATATTAATATCATGGACAAACAGGGCGTTATTATCGGAAGCGGAAATAAAGATCGAATCGGCACATTGCATCAAGGAGCGGTCGAAGCGATACAACTGGGAAAAATTGTGGAAATACAGACAGACAAACAGTTTGAAAAAAAGGGAATCAATCTTCCTATCGAAATGAATGGGGATATTCTAGGAGTAGTAGGAATTAGCGGTGATGTGGAGGAAACCCGACCCTTCGGTAATCTGGTGAAGTCAACTGTCATTCTGTTAATTGAACAAAGTGAGACTATACAAAAAGAAAACAGAGAAAAAGAAAATCGACAGGATTTTTTTAATCTGCTGATTAACCCAGATACAGTATACACAAAGGAAATCATCAGTCAGGCGAAATTCTATCATATTAATCTCGAATATCCTGTTCAAATTATATATTTGGAATTACCCTTTGCGAGTTATAAAGAGATTTCGGTCTTGTCTCATTTTCCTTCCTTTAAATTCGCAAATCATTTATTTTATATCGTGATCCAGAACCCAACCAATTTTGCATCTCTCATCAGGCAAATTCAGGACCTCTATTCAGATGCCTTTATTGCAATTAGTAAATCAAACGATACCATTTATGAAGGATACAAACAATCTAGATCAGCAATGCGCGTCATGAAAGGGTTATTTCCGAATGAAAAAATAATTTTCTATAAAGACTGTGCATTTATTGCCTCTCTTTCCGAATTCCTTTTACATGATAGGAAGGAAGAACAGTATCTGAAAGTATTGGAAAAAGATGAGGAATTAATCAAAACTCTTCAAGTATATATTCAATGTAACCTGAATGTTAGTCAAACAGCCAGCCGGCTTATCATTCATCGCAACACTTTACATTATCGGCTAGAAAGAATCCATAAAATAACCGGCAAAGATCCGAAAAATATTTTAGGGCTGTTGGAACTAACTTTTATGCTGATTAATCGAATATAAACTAGGAGAGATTCTACTAAAAAAAAGCAATCAATGGGTGATACAAAACCCATTGATTGCTTTTTTTTATAAGATTTGCATTAGTGATGCATTTAATTATGCCATGACAAGTGCACTATTTTAATAATCTAGCGACACTTTCGGAAGTGCGAATGACATTTTCTTTTCCCTGTACTAGCAAAGTGTCCAGATCGGAAGCTCCCGGAACGATACCAAGGATTGCATCAAAGCCTTCATTATATAGTGACTCCACATCCTTGCCAATATAACCAGCTAGGGCGATCACTTTAATCTTTTCATTTACACTTTTAGCCGCTTGGGCAACTCCGAATGGTGTTTTGCCAAATTTGGTTTGAAAATCAATGCCTCCCTCACCTGTCAAGACATAATCTGCCTGCTTTAATTTTTCCTTTAAGTTGGTATACTCAATGACAATTTCTACACCCTTTTTCATGGTTGCATTTGTAAAAGCCAGTAATCCTGCACCAAGACCGCCTGCAGCACCTGCACCAGGAACATGAATGATATCAATGTTTAATTGCTGCTTTACGATTTCTCCGTAGTGCTTTAGATTACGGTCAAGCACCTGCACCATTGCCGGTGTAGCTCCTTTTTGCGGTCCAAAAACGATTGATGCTCCCTTTTCTCCGCATAATGGATTCGTTACATCAGAAGCCACCATGATCTTCACATTTTCTAATTCATGCATCACATCCGAGCAATCGATTGTATATAAATCTCCTAAAAATCCACCGCCTTGAGAAAGCTCATTCCCGTTCTGATCTAAAAATTTATATCCTAAAGCCGCCGCCATACCGGTTCCGCCATCATTAGTGGCGCTTCCGCCAATTCCTAGAATGATCTCGGTTATTCCCCGTTCAACACAATCCTTGATCAATTCTCCTGTACCGAAGGTCGTTGTGATAAGAGGATTCTTTGTTTCTCTCGTGACATACTGGATACCGCTTGCTTGGGACATTTCAATAACACCTGTTTTCCCGTCTCCCAAAATTCCGTATTGGGCCATAACAGAAGTTCCAAGCGGACCTGTTACTTCCTTCTTGATCAATATACCGCCAGTTGCATCTACTAAAGATTGTACGGTTCCTTCCCCGCCATCTGCCATCGGTACATAAATACACTCGGCATCTGGAATCGCCCGTTTAATCCCGATTTCCATCGCGGCACAAACTTCTTGTGCCGTCATACTTTCCTTAAATGAATCTGGAGCTAATAAAAAGGTTTTCCCCATTTCTACACCTCATCATATATTATAAAATAAACCCGAATAATATTGTTGCGACAATCGTCATCGTCAGCCCGACAATCACTTCGTAGCCTACGACCTTCATCCTGTCCTTCATACTTATATTAAAGGCATTCCGTGTGACGTGAAAATACGTTCCATGCGGCAATGAATCAATCACTGTTGCCCCTGCATGAGTCATAACAGCAGCTGCAATGGCCGATACTCCTGTATCTAAAATAGCATCTCCGAAAGAACCGGTTGCTAAAATAACACCTGTTGAAGTAGAAGCCGTTGCTGCAGCCATTAATATACCGGCGATTGGGGCTAAGAAGGTTCCTGAAATACCGGCTGAATCAATTAAAGCCACCACCTGATCCGGTAAATCGGAAGCTGTAATCAATCCACCGATTGCTCCTGCTCCGATAATGATCAATATAGTAGGAGTCATTCTATTTAAACCAGATTGGCAATAATCCATGATATCTTTTCTTTTTCCAAGTGCTAAGGTTCCTACAATACCGGCAAACGGTAAAATAAACAAGGAATCAATTTTCAAATTAGCAAGAAAATCAACACCCGCAATGGCTCCTATTGGACTAATCATCAAAAGAACAATCGCAATGACAGGAGTTACTAACGCTCTTGATAAAGAAGGGAGATTGGAATTGTCCTTCTCTAATTCCCGAGCTTCCTCATCCGTTACCTTTGTACCCTTAAATTTAATGGCTGAAGCTAGAATTACTGCCACAATAAGACCGACAACCGCTGGAATAAATCCGCCGATCATTACCTGATTGACATCCAGTCCAAAACCGCCTGCTGCTGCAATGGTATTCGGGTTTGGCGATATAATATTTCCCGCTTTTCCCCCTCCTGAAAGTGCCACAAGCAGGGCAATTTTCGAATATCCCATTTTGTTGCCGACAGATAGAGCAATAGGAGCAACAATCAATACCGCAACAGGAATAAATACCCCTACTGCCGTAATAATCATCGTTGCCAGCGCCAAGGATAACATGGCCTTGGTTCCGCCCAGTTTATCAACAATCACCTGTGCTATTCTTTCTGCCGCCCCTGATTCCATCATCACTCCAGCAAAAACACCGGCTGCAATAATCCGAATAACAGTCCCCATAACACTTGAAATACCGTTAATCAAAACTGTAACTACTTCAGAAAAGTTGGCTTCACCGATGAAAGCGCCAACAATAGCTCCTAATATTAATGAATAGGTAGGCGTCAACTTAAACAAAATCAAAATAATGGCAAGAGCCAGTCCGCACAAAGCACCTATCCAGCTTAATTCAAATTCCATGATATGTCCTCCATTGCAAAATTTTTTTATCTATAGCAATCCGGTAATAACTGCTCGAAACTTATACATTTTCGCATCGTTTAAAGAGATGTTTCACCCTCCTTCTATAAAAGCCCTTTCATTTGAATACGATTTCATTTTAACCTGGAGACCTGTGACTTAACAATTGACCTTCCAACAAATAAAATTGTGCAGATGCACAATTTGCTTCCCCGATGTAACTGGAAAGCTACGCAAATGAAAAATCTCTCCAAGCGGAAGGCTTTTTCTCAGCTTAATGAAGGAGACCATGAAATATCCTGTGTATAACGGACAATATTTTCAAAAACGCGCTCCGTCTCCTCTTCCGTTATTAAATGACCTGCTTTTTTATACGTAATCAATTGTGCCTGTGGCAGATCCTTTACTAACCGTCGACCGATATAAACCGGGACTACCCTGTCCTCTTCCCCCCAAATCAAGAGAACAGGAACTTGAATTTTCTTTAGCTGATGCGGTGTTAAATCTCCCTCCCGATGACGCAGCAGCCGGATTAACGCTTTATAAAATCCTTTTTCAGTCAACGGCCTAGCAAATTCATGAATGAGTTCGTCATCAATTAAATTGTGGTTAAAGAATACATTCTTTAAGTGTTCCCGTACTTCTTTTCTCCTGACATAGTATTGAACAAATTTTTCAAAGAATGGTAAATAGGAGCTGCAAATGAGAAGTTTTTTGGCCCGTTGTAAGTAACCCGAGCTGCATAATAAAATTAATTTATTGATTTTCTCCGGTGCTATTCTTGCCATATTCAGTGCAATCTGCCCGCCCATTGAATGAGCTGCAATATATGCGCTGGAAATTCCAAAATAACGAAGGCAATCCAGCATTAACTCGGCATAATTCTGAAGACTGTAAATGAAGGAGGCTGGCTTCTCGCTTCTTCCAAATCCCGGAAGATCAACTGCAATAATGGAAAACTGCTTTTGCATTAATGGAATCATACGGCGAAATGTATATGTTGATGAAGCAAAGCCATGGATAAGAAGGATAGGAGGTTTATCAGTCATTAGATACTCGCAGTACAGATTGATATCTCTTATTTGGATATAGGTTTGCTGTAATTCATCACCTGACAAAAGATCACCCTCCCTCACTAAATAGTTCATACAGACCAAATTGCTTGTTTCTCTACTTTCAAAGGTATCTCAATCATCTCCATCCCCCTTTTGAGATTTTCCTTTAGTTTCCCCGAAAGTTTTAACCTTATCCCGCGCGAAGTGGAAAAATATCAATGTTCTTTCATTGCGTGAGCTGTAAAAATGCGGTACTTCCTTTTGATACAAAAAAAGACGCAGCACTTATCCTTAAGACCAATTTATCCCCAAGGCAAAGGTGTCAGGCACCGCAATCCAGTATCTAGTATCACTGTGCATAAATTTACACTTGATACAGATAAATGGTGGATGCCTGACACCTATAGAACTGCCTTCCTAGATTCGAATATGTCCGATTTGCAACCAATCAGGTTCCGCAAAAGGTGCGGTATGGAATATCGGTAGGCTCAGGAGGCGTACAATATTCCCCTTGTTCAGGGGTATAGGCAAACGGCTCGGAAAGAACGTGAAGAAGCTTCTCCATCACACTTAAGTCATCTTCCTCCACCGCAGCCTTGAGCGCCTCTTCTACACGATGATTGCGGGGAATAACAGCAGGATTGCTACTGAGCATTAATTGCTGTGAGGACTCTTTCGTTTCCTGCTGTCTTTCTCGCCTTGTTACCCATTGCTTATGCCATTTTGCAAATTCCGGATAGTCGAACATAGACGGTTTCTCAGCCTTTTCAAACGTAAAAGCCCTGAAGGTATTCGTAAAATCACTACGGTACTTCTGCATCATATTGAGGAGATTCTCAATCAGGGATGCATCCTCTGGCTCTTTGTTAAATAAACCTAGCTTAGCTCTCATTCCGGCAAGCCAATACGATTGAAAATACTCCATATATTCTGAAAGGGCATCCTCGGCGATTTCAATTGCCTTCTTCTCGTTTTCATGCAGCAGAGGAAGCAGGGATTCAGCAAAACGTGCAAGATTCCATCCACCAATATATGGCTGATTTCTGTAGGCATAGCGGCCTTGCCTGTCAATAGAGCTGAATACGGTTGCCGGATCGTAGATATCCATAAAGGCGCACGGACCGTAATCGATCGTTTCGCCGCTAATCGCCATGTTATCCGTATTCATCACCCCATGGATAAACCCGACCAGCTGCCATTTAGCCATTAATGAGGCCTGGCGCTTGATTACCTCTTTAAGCAGCGAAAGATAAATCCTTTCCTCATCTTCCAATTCAGGGTAATGACGCCTAATCGTATAATCAGCCAGTATCTTTAGCTCCTTCTTCGTGCCCCAATTGGCTGCGTATTGAAAGGTACCGACGCGTATATGGCTGGCGGCGATCCGCGTTAAGACAGCCCCTGGCAAAAGAACCTCACGTTCGATCGACTCACCTGTCGTGACAACAGCCAGACTGCGGGTTGTAGGAATACCTAGTGCATACATTGTTTCGCTGATTATATACTCACGCAGCATCGGTCCCAGTGCCGCCCGACCATCCCCTCCGCGTGAATATGGTGTTCTTCCAGAACCCTTTAGTTGAATATCAACCCGGTTACCCTGGGGTGTCATTTGTTCACCAAGGAGAATTGCCCGACCATCCCCAAGCATCGAAAAATGACCGAATTGATGCCCTGCGTAAGCCTGAGCCAGCGGGAAAGCTCCTTCTGGAATTCTGTTTCCAGCAAGTACCGCAGTCCCAGCCTCTTCTTGAAAAGACTGGATGTTCAATCCGAGTAATTCAGCCAGCGGCTCATTGAATATAATCAGTTTCGGAGATTTTACAGGTATAGGATTAAGTTTGGAATAAAAGGATTCAGGCAGGCGGGCATAGCTGTTATCAAAGCTCCATCCTGTTCTTCTTTGTTCATTTATCATAGTTTCACCTTGACTTTCGTTAATAAAATTAATTATTTCATTGAAAATAACAGTCGTCTTTATTGTCTGCGGCAAGAGTATTATTATGCTTAATCATGAATTTCCTTGAAAGGTTTTATCCTATACAGCCATTCCTATTATTTAGGGGCGTCCAGTTGTCTGTCGAAAAAACAGCCGTCACGTTTTTATCACGGACACTTATTAGATCTTTTCTATAGCAATCATCGCGATATTTCTATTTGTTCCGTATAGCAGAAAACTATTATTGTTTGGAAAAAGAAAAAAAGAATATGATACTTAATAAAGATTTTTTTCAATTTTATATATTTTCTGTAAATTATAACTGAAGCGTATAAGGAGTGAACATGGATGCATGACTTTCATACCCACTTTATTCCGGATGATGTTCTAAGCTGGATTAAGGAAAATAAAAGCACCATTAATGCTGAGTGGCTAATAAAAGACAAGCATAAAAAGGATTTTCTGTTCGTCAATCAAAAGTGGGGCTTTGAGTTAAAACAGTCCTTTATTGATTTTAAGCTGTACACAAAGGAACAAGAACAAGCTGGCGTGTCATTTTCGATGATTTCCCCTATTCCGCAGCTCTTCTTGTATGACTTCCCGGAAGCAGTCAGCACAGAAATGTCCCAAGTCTATAATCAGGCACTTGCTCAGTTAGTGAGAAAAGCTCCGGAAAAGTTTTCCGCTGTCGGAACGGTCCCATTAACTTACCCTGATCAAGCGGCGCAAATATTAACAGAAGCCATGAATAATGGCTTAAAAGGGGCGATTATTGGCCCGGGAGTCAATGGACATATGCTGTCCGACGACTTTTTCCAACCTTTCTTTGAGGAAGCAAACCGATTAAAGGCACTACTCTTCATTCATCCATTACTCTGTGAAGATCCCCGCATAAAGAGAAGAAAAATGCCAAATTTAATTGGGGTTCCATGGGAAACCACTGTGTGCGCCACAGATTTATTACTAAGCGGAAGTATTGATAAATACCCTGATGTGAGAATTTTATTTTCTCACGGTGGAGGTTTCCTGCCCTATCAAATTGGACGCTTGGATAAAGGCTATGAACAATGGAAGCATGTCTCTTCTAATCTTCAGGCGCCACCTTCCGAGTATATAAGACGTTTTTGGTATGACACCGTTCTGTGGAATTCTGACATTCTTGAATTCCTGATAAAAACAGTCGGCGAAGATCGAGTAGTAGCGGGATCGGATTATCCATTCGATTTAAGCGTATGGCCTCCGCAAGAAATTTCTGATAAAGGAGCCCGTTCTTTGCTCTATGGTGCTGTCATTCAATAATCCAGTAATTTCTAAAACATTATAAGTTACCATGACTGCAGTCTTCTTCATGAAATTCAGCAAAAATAAGATCTAAATAGTAAGCTTCATTATTTCTATATTAGGAGGTATTAGTATGTCCATCGAGTTAAGTATTCTTGCTCCGCACTTTCCAAGTATTTGTCATGAAGATCAAGTACCTGAGTTCCAGGAAGACATTAAAAATGCCATGAAAGATCTATCAAAGGATTTAAAGGAACTTAATCTGGACGTAATCGTGCTGGTATCCTGTCACTGGCCTTCCACCTTCACCCATTATATCGATTGCACTCCTACTCATAAAGGACTGCTTACTGCAACAGAAGCTCCCGATCTCATTAAGGATGTTCCGTATCAATATCCCGGAGATGAGGAATTAGGGCAAGAACTAGTTCAGGCTGCACAGACAGCGGGCATCCAGACAGCCGTTGTAAACGACTCGCATTTCGTGTGGGATTATGGCACTGTTGTCCCTTTACGCTATCTTGTGCCAAATGAAGATATCCCCGTAATTAATATATCTGTTACCTTAACGGCTAGCTTGGATGAAACATACCAGTTAGGCAGGGAAATTGCCAAAGTCCTGCGAGCCTCTGACAAGAAGGCGGTATTTGTTGCAAGCGGTGCCCTATCTCATAATTTAGTGCGCGGCAGACATCACAAGCCGACCCTTTCTGAGCATGCATTGGATAAAGAATTTGTTCACTTATTGAGCAATAAAGATTATCAAGCCGCTTACAAAATGCTGCCGCAATACTCCGGCATGGCAAAGGTGGAATCCGGCGGACGCCACCTGGCAATGTTGTTCGGTATCCTGAATGAAGACAGTGTACCAACGTACTTGGGAGATGCTCAATCCTCTGGAAGCTGGAATGTGCTCATGACATTCGGAAAAACAAGAATTTCACATCAGAATGAAAATGCTGCAGAGACTTTTGCAAAGTAATTGCAAGATCTATCCCTTTGGATTCTATATTCGTCTAATGTTCAAGAACCTTAAACAGTTGTGATCCGTTGACGTCAATCGTTTTAGTGTTTGCGGCAGTTTATCTGCCGCAATATTTGATAAAGCCATAATTTTGCGGTACTTTGCCTGCCTTTTGACCTTCATCCTGCCTTAAAATAGATCCCTTCTCTATTCGACTGATAAAAAAAAAACCCGGATTTAAAAAACCCAAGCTTCAATAATAAAAATACTTTTATTTGACAAACATGCCGCTCAAGTGATGATTTTACCGTACGTCATCAATCGATTTAACCACTGTATGGGCAATCGGTTTCCATTCCACATCCTTAAAAAGAGCGACAATCGAAATCGGAATATAGGTAAACATAAAAAACGGGAAAGTCATTGTGTAAATCATCTTCTTCCAGTTTGAACAATGTATTTTTTTCCACTCTGTCAAAGTCGTAATTAAACCGAGGATAAATAAAATCCCATAGTACCAGACAAAGGACTTGATCATCACCAGGTTGATTTCCTGAATAACCTCTTTTCCTTCTATCAATTCAAATAAACCGGCTAAATAAAATAAACTATTCACCAATATACTGAAGCTGGAAATAAGCATGGCTGGCATAATCGTCATGGTCATATCATAACAGGAAAAGCGGTTGTGCTTTCTTTTAAAAATACCGCCGATCAAATCCCTGCCATATTTCGCAAAAACTTGGTAAAAACCTTTCGCCCAGCGCATTCTTTGATGCCATGACTGCTCAAATGTGACCGGTTGCTCATCGTAGAACACCGCCCTTCTGCAGTAGCCAATCTTTTCCCCTTTGATGATTTGTGAAACAGAAAATTCTATATCCTCTGTTAGAAGATGATGATTCCAGCCGCCATTTTCTTTAATTAAGTCAGCATGTACGAGGAATCCCGTCCCAGAAATGGCACAACTGGAGTTTAAGACAGTTCTTGGCAGATTGAGATATTCAGCCTCATGCAAAAACCAGAGAGCATAGCCGGCAGAAATCCAATTCTGATCATAGTTTTTCGAGTTTCGATAGCTCGTCACGACTCGATAGCCTTGGTTAAATGTCTTATTCATTTCCGCTATATACTGTTCATCTAGGAGATTATCTGCATCAAATACAAAATACCCTTTATATTTCCTTGAAGAATATTCCTTTTCAATGATATTAATCATAAAATCCAAGGCATATCCTTTTCCAATTTTAACTGTATTAAACCTTTCCCGAACGATGGCTCCCTCTCTCTTTGCCACCCTTGCTGTTTGATCCGTACAGTTATCTGCAACCACGAAAATATCAAGCAAATCCTTAGGGTATTTCTGATTCTTTATGCTTCGAATCAACTGGCCAATGACAAGCTCCTCATTTCTAGCCGCTACAATGACAGCATATCGGTTTAGATGATCGTTTCCTTTCTCTAATTTTTCATTCCATTTTGCTTTGAAGGCAACAAGCATATAAAAAAACTGATACACATACATCAATGCAAATAATAGGAACATGACAAAGTTGAAACGTTCAATAATTGTTAATATAGACGAATCCAAGGCTATACCTCCACACCATCAGCTTTTTTCTTACATTTTCTCTGATTACATTCCCAAAAGATGAGCCGTTATGGGACAACGGATATTTTGATAATCCAGCCTGATTTTATGAGAATATAAACATTATTTAACCTGATCCTGCCCTCTATTAAGACTCAAATAATCCACAAATTGCAGATTTTTGAGTAATAACAGTACTCCTTAAAAACTAAGTGTAAAATACCATTTCGAAAGTAGAATGAAGGCAGTGTTAAGAGTAGGTAAATTTTTAATATTACAAATATTAAGCTGGGTGTGTTACAAAGCTAATAGTGTATAAAAACAGAAGCCTTTCCATCGGAAAGACTTCAACCCTAATTCGAGAGGGAATCTGCTTCAACGCTTCATTTTTGAAGGACTCGCCCATCACTACTTTTCGTAAATTGCAATATTAAATGCAACACTTAATGAAATACCAGTAAACCAATGATTAAATAGAATGGGGAATTCTGCGCAACTTTACATGGAGTGGAGGCATGGTAGCCTGGTTGGCCCAGCCAGTTTTCCTGTAAAGCTGGCTTCCTGGCTGGAAGTCATGCCTGTTGAAGGTCCGTTCAAGTTGCTCAACACATGTTAAACAAAAATGCTCTGTTATATCTAAGAGGCCAACAGGACCCATTCCTCCAGAAACTTATAACCGCTGTAAAGTTAATAAGTTTCCCTTCTTTCACAAAATATGAATAGTTACAAGCGATCTCGACATCATCTTTTTTTCAGGTTTCTATTGAATTATAATTCAAATAGTGATAATATAACTTTTGTACTAAATGACCAGGATTGTCATATGGTCACTTTTAGGAATTGAGGTGAAGGATACTGACCATTGATCGAAAAAAACTCATTATTGAAGCAGCTGCAAAATCATTTTCCCAATTTGGTTACAAAGCAACAACAATGGATCAAGTTGCCAAACTGGCCAACGTCGGAAAAGGGACCATTTATACTTTCTTTAAAAATAAAGAGGAACTGTTTGATCAAATCATTTCTTCCCTGATTAGGGAGATGAAAGTGGCAGCTGAAACGGTCATGGACGATAATCTGTCGTTCTACGAAAATGCCAATCGTGCTCTCTACACATTATTGGAATTTAGGAAGGAACACCAATTAACGATTAAACTGGTTCAAGAAGAAAGGGAAATGGGAACCCGTGAAGTATTTGATGTTTTGCGAAGGCTGGAGCAAATGATTGTCTCCTATATTAAAGATATTATTATCAAAGCCGTTGATAAAGGTGAAATAAAACCATGCAACCCTGAATTAACCGCCTTCGTAATGTTAAAATTGTATATTTCTCTTATTTTTGATTGGGAGCAGAATCACCAATCGTTGAAAAAAGAAGAAATTTTTGACGTGTTTGAATTATATATACTGAAAGGATTATCGAATTCCTGATAATCCATTACTTTTCCAAAAAGTGACCAAATGATAAAAATAGTCAAATCTTCTCACCTTTCGAACAATCAAAGGAATCAAGTATTATTTTTTATAAAAAAATGACTAAATGAGAAGAACAGTCATTTTGTAAAATTATAAGAAGCTATTTTAGCAATGACAAATTAAGAGATTTTTTTGATTAAAATGAGCAAATGAATAAAATGGTCAATTATTAATTAAGGTGGGAATAGAAGAATGAAAGACTCATTGTTTTTATCTGAATGGAAGTTGATTTTTCAGAACAAGAAAATCCTCATTCCGATTCTTGCGGTTATATGTGTGCCGATTCTTTATGCCGGCATGTTCCTTTGGGCGTTCTGGGATCCTTATGCCCATCTGGATGATTTGCCTGTTGCTGTGGTAAATCAGGACAAAGGGGCCGAATATAATAGTGAAACTTTGAAGTTGGGAAATCAACTTATCGACAATTTGAAGGAAAATGAGACCTTTCAATTTCATTTTGTATCAAAAAGTGAAGGCGAGCAAGGATTGGAAAATCAAAAGTATTACATGTTAATTGAAATACCGGAGGATTTTTCAGAAAATGCTACTACCTTATTGGATGAACAACCTAAAAAATTAACACTACAGTATATTCCTAATGAAAGCTATAACTTCCTCTCTTCACAAATTGGGGAAACAGCAGCAAAAGAAATTAAAAGCGCGGTTGCCAAAGAAGTGACAGCAACTTACGCAGAAACGATGTTTGATAAAGTTCAGGAAATGGCTGACGGTCTTGGCAAGGCAGGCGATGGAGCAGGTCAGATAGATGATGGAGCAGTCAAACTCGAGGAAGGCTCACATACGCTTAAAGATAACTTAAAAGTATTGGCAGAAAAGTCCATTGAGTTTAACAACGGGGTACTGCAGGCGCAATCAGGATCCTCCACATTAGCGGAAGGGACCAGTGAATTTAAGAATGGAGTCAATCAATTAACAGATGGAAGCGGAAAGTTATTTGCTGCTTCAAAAGAATTGCAAAATGGGTCCCAACAATTAGCAGATGGTGTAGTTAAATCTAATAAAGTACTTCAAGAAATGGATGAAAAGCTTCCCACTCTTGTGGCAGGAACCAGTCAGGTTAAAGACGGATTGGCTCAGTTTCAAAGTGAACTGCCTGGAAAAATGGCTGGGGCAATTGATCAACAAATTCAGCCTAAAACAGGTCAATTGTCAGCTGATCTAGCCGAGCAAATTTCTAAGCAGCAGTCCGCTCAAATGACTCAGATCTTTGGAATGTTGCAAGGTCAGGTTGATCCGGCTGTCCTTGAATCTATTCAAAAACAACTAGTGGAACAAACACCTTCAAAAGAAAATTTACAACTGCAGCTGCAGCAGAGTATCAATGAAGAAATGTCCGGTTTATCAAATGATTTGGAGCAACAAATTCAATCCGCAACAGCTCCAACCTTTAATCAACTAATGGCTGGGCTTACAACGATTCATGATAATCAAGCGGCCTTACAAAATGGTGTGCATCAATTGGCAGACGGCTCTACGCAGCTGAATAAAGGTGCGCAAAGGATTATGGAAGGTCAAAATGAGTATGTTAATAACTATCAATTTTTTAACCAAAAACTAAATGAAGCCGGTATCGGAGCTGGAAAGCTTGCTGAAGGTGCAAATCAATTAAACAGCGGCATGGAACAGATTTCGGATGGATCATCACAAATGAGTGGCGGTGCAGGAAAACTGGCAAATGGTTCTGACGAGTTGGCAGAGGGAACAGTCCAATTAGAAGATGGAATAAATGAATTGAAAGAAAAACTAGGCAATGCAGCAGATCAAGCAAGCTCTGTTTCAGCAGATGATGACACCTACAACATGATGGGCGATCCGGTGACATTGGATAAAAATCCTATAAACAAAGTGCCAAACTATGGTATTGGATTTACTCCATATTTCCTATCTCTAGGGTTATTTGTCGGAGCATTGTTAGTGACGATTGTATATCATTTAAAAATGCCTGCCATAAAACCAAAAAACGGTTTTACATGGTTCATGAGTAAATTTGGTGTGATTGCCATTGTTGGAATCATCCAAGCACTTTTGGCCGATGTGATTCTTTTATTCGGTTTAAAAATTGACGTTCAAAGTGTTCCGCTCTTTATCATGACTTCAATCGTCATTAGCATTACATTCATGGCGCTTATTCAATTTTTTGTCACGTTGTTCGCGAATGCAGGAAGATTTGTGGCCATCGTCATTCTCATCATGCAATTGACGACTAGCGCAGGAACATTCCCGCTTGAATTAATACCAAAAGTCTTGCAGCCAATCAACGCTGTACTTCCTATGACCTATACAGTACAGGCATTAAAGGCGGTCATCTCTAGCGGAGATTTCTCCTATATGTGGCATAACATTGGAATATTAATGCTGTATATAATAGGGTTCTCTGTCCTTACAATTGGATATTTTGTATTCTCATATAAACACAGCTATCAAGAAAAGGAAATTCAAGGCGAACATGTAGTTGTATAAATGGTGATTAGGACATTCATTTGTCACCGAAAACCTTCTAAGATTAAGCTCTGTAAGAAATAGACTCTTACAGAGCTTTTTTTGTTAAGACTAAATACACAAAAAACATTTAAGCTCTCCATTTAAAACCTGTTGATCATCACTGATACATATTGTACCTATTTAAGATTTGTTTAGAATTCCTACGGAAACGAGGAAAGAAATTTATAAATTTGTGTAACTGCTCTTTTTTTCTTCGTTTTCGCTGTTCTTCTTCTGTTTCCCATTCCCTGCGTTCCTTCCAGTCTTCCGATACGATCTTTTAATAGTTTAGTAATATTATGTACAGAAAGTTCCTGAACTATTTGGAAAAATGCTTCCTGTTTTCCGAAAAGACTTTGCAGCACTACTACGGTTGCTTCTGCAACGTCATCCATATCACCTTCCATGACATTAAAACGATGTGTCTTATCACCTTCCGGATCAATATAAATATATGGAACTTCCATTACTTTTTTGCAATATTCCTTCACATCCTGTGCAAGATCGCCTTTTGGCTCTATTACAGATAGGCCTAGTTTTTTTGAATTCGCAATTGATAAATCATTGGTTTTAAGACAGTTGCTGTTTTTCCGTAGCGAGTAGGTCCTATTGCCAGCATATGAGTAAAAGGATCATCCCCCTCCCCATATAACATCATCTTTGGTCATTAACATCCTCCTTACGTTTCAACTAATTGCTATTTTAATAGTATTAACTTATCAGTTTGGTGATTGCTAAAAGACTAAGAATAAGAAAGACATTTCTTTTTAAAAACTTTCGTCATGTTAAAAACTCCACTTTATTTAAATAAGCATTTCCTTATTTGTTACTTAAAGAAAACCAAGAGTGCTAGCCTCTTGGTTATTTGATTGTGTTATTCTCCTGTTTCAGCAAAACGTTTGATTCTTTCCCCAATTTCATCGCGAACGCGCTGGAAGAAAGCCCATTTTTCCCCCTCTGTACCTTGCACTTTTGCCGGGTCATCAAAGCCCCAGTGTTCGCGTTTTACATGCGGCGGTGTCATTGGGCATTTGTCAGCAGCATCCCCGCATAAGGTAACCACTAAATTAGCATTATTAAGAATAACAGGGTCAATGATATCGGATGTTTGATTCGAAATATCAATTCCTGCCTCTGCCATGGCTTTTACTGCATTTGGATTTAAGCCATGTGCTTCAATACCAGCACTGCGGACATCCCATTCGTTTGGATCCAGATATTTTTTCGCCCAGCCCTCTGCCATTTGGCTTCTGCAAGAATTCCCTGTACATAAAAAGTAAATCGTTTTTTTATTATTCATCAAAATGCCTCCCTAGTTGTTTTCTTTTTAAAAAATAAATTTCTCTATAATTTAACCGTTCTAAAATATTTCTTTTGCCATCTTAAGGCTACATTAACTAGAGCTATGAGGACAGGAACCTCGACTAATGGCCCAATAACAGCTGCGAATGCTTCCCCACTGTTAATCCCAAATACGGCTACTGCTACGGCAATGGCTAATTCAAAGTTGTTACTTGCTGCGGTAAAGGAAAGCGCTGCTGTGACAGGATATGTTGCACCTGCTTTGCGCGATGCAAAGAAAGAAACAGCAAACATGATTAAGAAGTAAATCAACAACGGTATTGCAATACGAACCACATCTAATGGCAAGGCAATAATTTGATCTCCTTTTAAAGAGAACATCATAACAATCGTAAATAATAAGGCAAGCAAAGTAAGAGGAGAAATTTTAAGTAAAAATTTGTTTTCGTACCACTCCTTGCCTTTTACCTTTAAACCAATAAAACGAGTTAACATACCTGCTACAAACGGAATACCTAAATAAATAAGAACGCTTTTGGCAATTTCCAACATCGAGATAAAGACAGACAAATTCTCTAATCCAAAAACACCTGGAAGGACATTTAAAAAGAAATAAGCAAAAACGGAATAAAATAATATCTGGAACACAGAGTTAAATGCCACTAATCCAGCAACGTATTCACGGTCCCCGCGTGCCAAGTCATTCCATACAATAACCATGGCAATACAACGGGCCAGCCCAATCATAATTAAGCCAGCCATATATTCAGGTTTATCATGTAAAAAGACAATAGCTAAAAAGAACATTAAAAACGGACCAAGAAGCCAGTTTTGAAATAAAGACAGTAGGAGTACTTTCCAATCTTTAAAAACGCGCCACATCTCTTCATATTTTACTTTTGCAAGTGGAGGATACATCATAATAATCAGCCCAATAGCAATTGGAATATTGGTCGTTCCTACAGAAAAGGTATCCAGTACCTTTTTAAAATTCGGTGATACTACACCAATGAGGATTCCCAAAGCCATGGCGGCAAAAATCCATAGTGTTAAGTAACGATCTAAAAATGATAACTTTTTCGTTACACTTTCATTTGGCATCAATATTCATCCTTTCATTATACAAAACATTAGGCAGTTTTCTGAACAACTCTCCTTACTCACAGGAAATTCGCAGTCCTTGTTCTTCTAATTCCCGTAGTTTGAAATCCTGGTTTGGAAGATGTTTCAATAAGCTTTCAATTAATGGATAATAATCGCTTCCCTTATTTAAGGAATAAATAATCCATTGTCCTCTTCTTAATTCTTTTACAAGTCCGACATCTTTCAATTTACGCACATGCTGGCTAATTGCAGGCTGACTGACTTTAAATATTTCCACAAATTCACATACACAGTAATCATTCGTTTCCAGCATTTTGACCATCGTTAACCGCGTCTTATCTCCTAAGAGTTTTAATATTGCTGCCGATTTTTCGATATCAATGGTTGATACTTGCATCAAAAACACCTCCCGTACCAGCTTAATATTAATACATAATAATTTACTTATATAATAATATGTTTATATATCGCTGGCAATGATTTTATTGTTAAATTTTATTAAGGAATGACCATTTCCTCAATTATTCTAGAAAGAGATTCCAAATTTTATCATTTAAGCTGTTAACTACGCTCGTCTTTGTACTAATTAGCATTGACTAGTAATGTAGAGAACATACAAAATGAAGTGGCTAAGTAAAAACCATTGCTTTCTTTGACTCAATTACTCAATGGTTCTGTTTTTTATTAGAACAGCTAGGATAATTAGTTTAAATTTTGAATGATTTACTCAATATTTCTCAAGAACTTTAACAATATCCTTTGGCTTCAATACCTTTCCATAAGAAACAATTCCTCTTTGGAGTGAAAACGATATGGTATTTACACATTCATTCTGTATGTGCTAAACTATTCGCTTTATTAGCCAATTGACGCTCACTTTCCTTTCTATTTATAACAGCTTGAACAATCTCTATTATGAAAGTGAGTTTTTTGTTTTATTTGTATAACATTTTATTGTCCACCCGCATAGCGGGTGGTTTTATGTTTCGCCTTCTTTAGGCTCAACAGACTGAAGTCTATAACAATTCCACCGTATTGAATACGTACAAAAGCAGCTGCCTTTTCTGAGAATTGTGAAGCAACAGTAGCACGAATATGAGCACAAACTATATTGGCATCTGTTGTCGAAGATGACTTACCAGTTCCGATATCCCAAATTGTTTCGTAAGCTATAACTGTTTGTATTACTTGTTCTTCTGAAAGACCATTGAGTCTTTGATAATTTGATTCCCAACGATTCTGTTTGTTTGGTCACGCTGCGCTAACGTTTCACCGCAACATATGATCAGTGTTAAATGAGCACCTTATAACTATTTTTATTGATTTCTAACTATAAAACTATTTAAAAATGGTTCATATTTATTTACTACTTTTCCTTATGTTTTTAAAATTTCTGATTCTCTTGATAACTTAAGTAGTTGTTAAGCATCCGGATTTAGCTACTGTACTACTACACAACTACCAATTCCCATCACTTTTTTCTGTAAATTCTTTTACTGCCTCGACTGCTTCACTTGCTGTCCTCATTTGCAATGCTTTTTCTGTTAAATCTTCCATATCCTTTTTCGAAAGACGTAGGATTTGAGAACGTGCTTTTAAAATAGATGTAGCACTCATTGAAAATTCGTCAAGACCAAGACCAAGTAAAAGTGGAATAGCCTTTTCATCTCCTGCCATTTCTCCGCACATACCTACCAACTTGCTTTCTTTATGCGCTGCATCAATAACCATTTTTATTAAGCGCAATATAGCTGGATTATAAGGTTGGTATAAGTAGGAGACCCGCTCATTGATTCGGTCGGCAGCCATCGTATACTGGATCAAATCATTGGTTCCAATACTGAAAAAGTCTACTTCTTTTGCAAATTGATCGGCCATTACTGCTGTAGAAGGAATTTCGACCATAATACCTGTTTCAATATGAGTGGACACTTTAATCCCTTTCATTAACAGGTTTTGCTTTTCTTCTTCAAGAATCGCCTTAGCTGATCGGAATTCATCTAGACAGGCAATCATAGGGAACATGATTTTTAGATTTCCATAAGAGCTTGCCCGCAATAAAGCACGCAATTGAGTACGAAAGATATCCTGTTCTTCCAGACAAAGCCGAATAGCCCGGAAACCAAGGAAAGGATTAAGTTCCTTAGGTAAATCTAAATAAGGCAGTTCCTTATCTCCTCCAATATCAAGTGTTCTCACAACAACAGGTTTTCCATCCATTCTTTCAAGAACAGTCCTATATGATTCAAATTGTTCTTCTTCCGATGGAAGTTCATTTCTTCCCATGTATAGGAATTCAGTACGGTACAAACCAATTCCTTCAGCGCCATTATTAATAACCCCTTCTAAATCATTAGGAGTACCGATATTGGCTGCTAATTCAACACGATGGCCGTCAACTGAAAAAGTCTTTTTATCAACAAATTTTCCCCATTCAGCTCTTTGCTCTTCAAAATGAACTTTTTCTTTTTCGTATTGAGCGATAACTTCTGGTGTTGGATTCACAAAAACCTCGCCCTGTATACCATCTACAATGAGTAAATCTCCATGTTGAATAGCCTCTGTTGCTATTTTTGTTCCAACTACAGCGGGAATTTCCATTGATCGTGCCATAATAGCAGAATGAGAAGTTCTCCCTCCAATATTCGTTGTAAATCCCTTAACAAACTTACGGTTTAATTGAGCTGTATCAGAGGGGGTTAAGTCATCTGCAACAATAATTGCCTCTTCAGCAATCATACTTGGATTAACAATTTGAATACCTAACAAGTGAGAAAGAATCCGCTTTCTAACATCACGAATATCAGCGGCACGCTCTCTCATATAATCGTTTTCCATTTGTTCAAAAGTGGAGATAAACATATCTGTAACGTCCTTCAATGCTTGTTCTGCATTCACCTGTTCGGTCTTAATTTTATCCTCGATTGGGGAAATAAGTTCCGGATCACTTAATACTAGTAAATGGGCTTCAAAAATAGTAGCTTTATCTCCGCCAAGTTCGGTGTTTGCTTTTTCATGAATAGCTGCCAGCTCAGTTTTCGAGGTTGCAAGTGCTTTTTGGAAGCGTTCCACTTCCATATCAGATTCTGTAATTGTTTTCCTTTCAAACGAGAAATCTGGCTCGACTAATCGATAAGCTTTGGCAATTGCAATACCGCTTGAAGCCGCTATCCCTTTTAAAATGGTCATTATTCCGCCAGCCTTTCTGCATTTAAAATGGTCTGCAAAGAATTCATGGCCTCTTGTTCGTCATTACCTTCAGCACAGATTTGAATTTCTTCACCTTGGCCAACTCCCAGTGACATAATGCCCAATATGGATTTTACATTTACCTTTTTTCCTTTGTAGGTGAGATTTATATCAGAATTGAATTGTTTTGCGGCTTGTACTAATATAGTTGATGGACGTGCGTGTAAACCTGCAGCGTCAATCACTGTAAATTGTTTTTCAACCATTGTGCTCAAACTCCTTTGAGGTAAAAGAATCATGATAAATATTTTACTAATTATCCCTTTTGTGAATAAACAGCTTCATTATTTATCTTATGCAAATAAAGAACTCCCCTGCCCAATATCAGGCATGATTTTATTTGCCATCTCTATTTAAATTTGATGGATCGTATACTTTCCCGCTAATATTGGAATAAATTTTGTGCTTTGTATAAAATTTTGGTAAAGGAATTTGGTGGTAATAACGTTTTAAAAATAGCGTAAGACCAAGCGTAGCTAATGCAATAACTAATTCACCAGTCAGAAAACTGAGAATCAATAGTACAGTTGCGACAAGAACCAATGAATACCACAGCCATTTGTTCATCATCTTTTGCCTCCTACTATTTTGCATCGATAGTAATTATCTTTGTATAATTAGAGTAAGGCTCATTCGCAACGCAGAGCCTTACTCTTTATCTAAAATTTTTATTTTTGGAAGGAAGAAATGTCTTTATCTTAAGCAGTTCTTCCCATACTTTGTTCTTCCTCATCCATTTTTCTATTTCTATTCTTCATACCTTTATAGTACCAAACGAATAATCCCAACCAAATGATAGCTCCGGCAATTCCAAAGATATTACCATCTGAAGCTAATGCGAAGATATAACGGAAATCAGGATATTCGATTGTACTCCAGGAAATCATTTGACCTGCCGGTACATCAACAGATTTTGTGCTGATTGCCAAATCAGTTACGATAGGAGCAAAGCTTGTTGCAAGATACAAGAAGACTGGTGTTGTGACAACTCCTAAGATCATCATACGAACTAGGTTTCCGCCTGTAACAATCAATGCAGGTACTGCAACAGATAAGTTTACGATTCCGGCGAATGGTAAAATACTGTTTCCTGGTAATGTAACTGCTAATCCAAGCATTACAGGAATGAGGATGATTGCTGTTACCCAAACCTCATTACAACCTGCCATGATAGGCCAGTCTAAACCAATATAAAACTCGCGTCCTTTGAAACGGTTTCTCATGAATTCTGATGTTGCGTCTGAAAGTGGAGACAATGCTTGCATGAATAGCTTAGATACCATTGGGAATAGTGTTAAAGCAGCTGCACCTTGAACACCAAGAGTTAATATTTCAGGGACACTTAACTGAGCAAAGATACCAATTAAGCAGGCAATAATGAAGCCCATGACATGATTTTCTGCAAAAATACCAAGTTTTTGTTTTAGCCAGTTTGCATCAATGTGCTTGTTCATACCAGGAACAAAGTCTAGTAATTTATTAAGCGGGTATAATAAAACCCCGAATAATGTCATGCTATGTGTACTTGTAACACCGGGAATTTGCGTTAATTTTTGAATTTGTTTTTGGTTTACGTCAGCCATTTTCAATTCAACAACCATTTGGATAGCTGCAACGACAAATGCCAACACAATGCTATCAGAAAAGGCTAATACGATAACAGCAGTTAAAATTTTTCCCCAAACATTCCATAAGTCAACGTTAAGAGTGTTTGTTTGCTTGATTGCCAGCATGATAATATTAATACCAATTTGTAATGGAAACATTAAGAATGCCAATGGCCAAGCCCATGCAAGCGCTGCCATTGCTGTCCAACCGCCATCAATCGCATTAAGTTCAATTCCAGTATTCTTAACAAACTGTTGTGCTGCTGGTCCAATTGAACTCATCATAAAGCCGATAATTAAGCTCATACCTACGAATGCTACGCCAAGAGTAATACCTGATGAAAATGCATCTTTAAACTTCATTTTTACGATAAGTCCAACTATGATCATAATAAGAGGTACGAAAACTGGTGCACCCATGTTGAGTATATAATTTACAACCGATTGAATGACATCCATAATATGGCCTCCTCAATAGCTAATCTTATTTAACAGCATCAATTACTTTTTGAAGTTCCTGTTCTATGCCAATTCCGGTTAAGAATGCAATGCCGTTACATACAGGGATTGGATATTCTTTATTTGGTTTAGTAATAGCAATGTATACGTTTGCATTTTTGACATGTATATCAAGTGATTTAATATCAACTGCTTCCACTTGTGCTGGAATATTTTTCTCTTTTAGTAATCTTTGTACTTTTGACGCAACTGTTTGTGATGTTGCTACTCCAGATCCGCATGCTACAATAACGCGTTTCATATTAAATTCCTCCCGTGTTTTGTTTATTATTTTTGTTGTTACAAATTCATTTTTTCATGGTGATATAATAATTTCTTGTAAAAAACACTATATGATCAGTTTTGTTATGATGGCTTTTTGCTTTGGCCGTAGCCTTTAAAGCGATTAACCATCTTTTCCATTTCTTCGTCATCAAGAATAACTGGATTACCGATAGATTTTGCCTGCCAGTATAATCGAGCACAAAACTCCAGCTGTTCAGCAACCGCAAATGCTTCCGTTAAAGTTGTCCCAACTACATTGATGCCGTGATTCGCCAGCAAAACTGCTTTTCTGCCATCCATTGCTTTCAGAGCATTTTCAGCTAACTCTTTTGTACCATATGTTGCATATTCAGCACATTTAATATTTTTACCTCCTGCATGAGCTACAAGGTAATCAACAGCTGGTAGATCCCAGCGTAAGCAAGAAATAGTCGTAGCGTATAATGCATGTGTATGAACCATTGCAGCTACATCGTCGCGATTTCGATAAACGATCGCATGCATTTCATATTCACTTGATGGTTTTAAATATCCGTCAATGGTATTGCCTTCTAAATCGAGAATGATAACATCTTCCGGCTGCATTTCAAAATAGTCGATGCCGCTTGGTGAGATGGCTATATAGCCTTTTTCCTTATTGTAGATACTTAGGTTGCCACCCGTTCCAGTTGTTAAACCGCTTGTGATCAGTTTCTTCCCATATTCTACAATTAGCTCCCTTTCTTTCTCCATGAGTAACCTTTCTTTTGTTATCATATTCAATTATTCCTCCTTACTAAGATGAAATAAGAAAACTAGTGCTTTTTGTATAGCTCTTATAACTCTATATTACCTGATAGGCATTTATATTTGAAAGCGATTTCATCCCAAATTTTAAGCGCTTGACTGCGCAAACTTGTGATGAATCTCTTTGCATTTGACTCAATAAAAACAAATCGATTTCTACTTTGCATTTGAAATATCGGAAAACATCAGACGATACCTTATACCCATTTATTAGGGAATGAATAAATGTAAAAGTAAAAGGCAGGGAAAGGAATTGCGTTACTGTACTGCACCCCAAAAGTTAGAGTGAAATCTGACTTTTGGGGTGTTTATTTATG